>JALYQL010000059.1 GCA_030855855.1 Bacteroidota bacterium
GATCATGGCAGGTACTGCTTCAGGAACAATTTCTGTTATTGCGGGAAGCTCCTGCGGAACCAGCGCACCTACTACGCTTGGTGTGAATATCAATGCACGTCCTGTAGTTGGCGCAACAGCTGCAGCCGGAACGATCTGTGACGGAGCAACTGATCAGCTTACTGCTAATGGTGCGACTTCGTATGCATGGAGCAGCGGTGGAACCACAGCGGTAGAAATGGTTACACCAGCTGCCACTACTACTTATTCTGTAGTGGGCACAGATGGAAACGGTTGCTCAGATACTGCAATGGTTACGGTAATTGTAAATCCATTGCCGGTAGTTGCGATTGTCCCGAACACTTCAACGATTTGTGAAGGAACAAACGATACACTAACTGCCAACGGCGCGATGAATTACGCATGGAGCACGGGCGGATCAAGTCCAATTGAAATTGTTTCGCCTGCTACAACCACAACTTATACAGTTGTCGGTACCGATGCAAATGGTTGTACAAATTCTGCCACGGCTACTGTCAATGTTAATGCAGCTCCCGTGATTACGATAACAGGCGCTGGTTCAATTTGCGGTGGCGGCAGCGATACACTTACCGGCAATGGCGCAGTTTCTTACTCCTGGAGTTCGGGCGGAACAACTGCAACGGAAATTGTGATGCCATCCGCTTCTGCAACGTATACGCTTACCGGCACTGATATCAACGGCTGCACGAACACAGCAACAGCTACTGTTATTGTAAATCCAACACCTGTTGTGGATCTTGGCGCTGATACATCAGTGTGCGGACAACTTATGCTGGACGCCATGAATGCAGGAGCAATGTATCTGTGGAATAATAATTCAACAGCTCAAACGCTGAATGCAACAAGCTCCGGAACTTATTACGTAACTGTTACAAATGTTTCCGGTTGCACAGGCAGCGATACCATTGCACTTATTGTAAATGCAATACCAATGTTAACGCTGACTTCTTCAGATTCTTCGCTGTGTCTTACAGATGCAAATGCAATGCTCAGCGGTACACCGGCAGGCGGCACATGGTCGGGTCCGGGTGTAACGGGCAGTAGCTTCAACGCTTCGTCAGCAGGTGTTGGTGCGCAGAATGTGTTCTACACGTTTACCAGCGTGGATGGATGTGAAGCTGTTTCTTCGCTCACAATTAACGTAAACGCATGTGTAGGCATCGCTACGCAAACAGAAGCTGCGGCAATCGCTGTTTTCCCTAACCCGAATGCAGGGCAATTTACTTTTGTTGCGCCTGCAAATGGAACTGTGGTGATTTTCAATAACCTTGGACAAGTAGTATTCAGCAGCAAGGTTATGACAGGAAATAATCCACTGGCTATCGGAACAGCTGATTCCGGAATTTATTTTATCCGTTTCACTGATGAGCAGAATAATGTTCACCAGTCAAAAATGACGATTCAGCAATAACTTGTGTAAATACATTCAGGAACAGCCGGTAATTGTTGCCGGCTGTTTTTTTGTTTAAAAAGCAGCACGTTCCGCAAAAGCAAAAAGAAGAATCGGTAACTTTAGAGTATGAATTCAATGCTGTCAGCTCTTCTTTCTGTTCATTCAAGGGCAATGTGGTCATAAGAATGGGTATTAATAAATCAGTTATTCATTCCATTCTCTAAAACAACATTATCATGGCACAAGAAATTAAAAACGTTGAATACGGCCTCGAAAAGATCTTCGAAGGCGCGCAGGATTTCCTTCCTTTATTGGGAACAGATTACGTTGAATTTTATGTGGGCAATGCCAAGCAGGCGGCTCATTTTTATAAAACCGCTTTCGGATTTCAGTCGCTTGCTTATGCGGGATTGGAAACTGGTTTACGCGACCGCGCTTCTTATGTGCTGGCGCAGGACAAGATCCGTATTGTGCTCACCACTCCGCTCAATAGTAATTCCATCATCGGGGAGCATATTAAAAAGCATGGCGATGGTGTAAAGGTCATTGCTTTGTGGGTGGATGACGCGACAAAATCTTTTGAAGAAACGACAAAACGCGGCGCAAAACCATTCATGGAGCCGACCGTTGAAAAAGACGAATTCGGCGAAGTGGTCCGCTCAGGAATTTATACTTATGGCGAAACCGTTCATCTTTTTGTAGAGCGGAAAAATTACAAAGGCCTATTCCTTCCCGGCTACAAAGAATGGAAATCAGATTACAAGCCTTCTTCCATTGGTCTTAAATTCATTGATCACATGGTGGGAAATGTCGGCTGGGGCGAGATGAATAAAACCGTGAAATGGTACGAAGATGTAATGGGTTTTGTGAATTTCCTCTCTTTCGACGATAAGCAGATTCATACCGAATATTCCGCGTTGATGTCGAAAGTAATGTCTAACGGAAATGGCCGCATCAAATTCCCGATCAACGAGCCAGCGGAAGGAAAAAAACGTTCGCAGATCGAAGAATATCTTGATTTTTATGAAAGCGCGGGAGTGCAGCACATCGCCATCGCGACTGACGATATTATTTCAACCGTAAAAGAATTGCGTTCCCGTGGAGTGGAATTCCTTTCAGCGCCGCCACATGCTTATTACGAAGAAATTCCGAAACGGTTGGGCGTGCACATGGATATGATGAAGGAAGACATTGCCGAAATTGAAAAGCTCGCGATTATGGTCGACGCTGACGAGGATGGCTACCTGCTTCAGATCTTCACCAAACCGGTGGAAGATCGCCCTACCTTGTTCTTCGAGATCATTCAGCGGATGGGTGCGAAAGGTTTTGGCGCGGGCAATTTTAAAGCGTTGTTCGAATCCATCGAGCGGGAGCAGGCCAAACGCGGCACGCTATAGAAATAGGTTTTTTTATGAATAAAACGGCCTCGCTTTACAGTGAGGCCGTTCCCGTTCGGATGGTTTTCGTAATTTCATGGCTGTAAATTTTATGCAGAACCGAAAAAAAATTCTTGTTGCGCTTATCGTACTGGTACTACTGGTGGCATTTGCGCTGTTCTGGCATTCGCGTATTCCGCGTGAAATGAACGCAGATATAAAATCTTCCAACGGCGCGCATTATTCGCTGGAGCTTCCTAAAGATTTTGTGGACGCTCACTTCAACGATACGCTGCCCGAAATGTCGCTCCAGTACGAAAGCGCCGATGACGATCTGCATATTCTTGTCATTGATGAATCAAAAGCAAAGATCATTTCCTTTGGCCTTGATTATGATCTTGACACCTACATGAAAATTGCAACCAGGACACTTGACAAAGACGGTATTTACGTTAATAAGCCGCTTACGATTAATGGTAATAAAGCATTGCAGACGGAGATCAGGCTCACATCAAACGGCATAAAAAAAGTGTACAAATTAACCTGCATCGAAACGCAGAAGTTTTTCTACCAGGTGCTGACGTGGACTGCGGAAAGTGAATTCGAACCGAACAAAGATGATATGGAAAAAATGATAAATTCCTTTAGAGAAAATATTCAATAACAGGAGAAATACAAATGGTGTACGAAAAACGAAATGAAAAACGAAAAAGTGCGAAAAACGAAACTGGTACGAAAATAATTTAATGTGTTTTCGTGTCCGTGCTTTTTCGTCCTCATTTCGTTTTTCGTACCCAATCAAACACAGAATTTAATCAGGAAATAATATTTCAAATACAGATAAATGGACAAAATTCAAATTCTCTGGGCTGATGATGAAATCGATTTGCTTAAGCCGCATATTTTATTTTTGAAAGAAAAGGGTTATGAAGTGTCAACTGCTACCAGCGGTAACGACGCAATCGAGCTGATCTCGAAGCAGGATTTTGATATTGTATTCCTGGATGAAAATATGCCGGGGCTTTCCGGGCTGGAAACACTGACACGGATCAAAAACCAGAAGAATGATATTCCGGTAGTAATGATTACCAAGAGCGAGGAGGAAAACCTGATGGAAGACGCGATCGGTTCCAAGATCGCCGACTATCTCATTAAGCCGGTAAATCCGAACCAGATATTGCTCGCGCTTAAAAAGATCCTCGATAACAAAAAGCTCGTGAGCGCGAAAACAACTTCCGGCTACCAGCAGGATTTTCGCAACATCGGCATGACCCTGAGCGATCGGTTGTCGTGGGAAGAGTGGACTGAGGTGTATAAGAAATTAATTTTCTGGGAATTGGAATTGCAGAAAACGCAGGATGAAAGCATGCATGAAATCCTCGCGATGCAGAAGCAGGAAGCAAATGTGGCGTGGGGCAAATTCGTAGAGCGTAACTACATCGACTGGCTGAACGGAAAGGATAAAAATCCGCCAACACTTTCGCATACACTTTTGAAAAACAAGCTGCTTCCTGAATTGGAGCAGGAAGGAACTGTATTTTTCCTGCTGATCGATAATTTACGTTACGACCAATGGAAAGTATTGCAGCCTGTGCTGAGCCAGTATTTTAAAGTGGAAAAGGAAGAAGTCTTCTGCGCGATCCTTCCGACAGCGACACAATACGCGCGTAATGCTTTGTTCGCCGGATTGCTTCCATCCGAAATCGAAAAGAAATTTCCGAATCTGTGGAAGAACGATGATGATGAAGGCGGAAAAAACATGCACGAAGAAGAATTCCTTGCCGCGAATTTAAAGCGCATGAACAAGGATATTAAAATGTCTTACAACAAAATCACGAATCATGCTGCCGGAAAAAAACTTTCCGAAAGCATTTCGAATCTTATGCAGAATAAGCTCAACGTAATCGTTTACAATTTCGTTGATATGCTATCTCACGCGCGCACAGAAATGGAAGTGATCCGCGAGCTTGCGGATGATGAAGCGGCTTATCGTTCGCTTACACTTTCCTGGTTCGAACATTCTCCGCTGCAGGATATCATCAAGCAGATCGCCGAGAAAAAATGTAAAGTCATTATCACAACCGACCACGGCACAATAAAAGTAACAGAGCCGACAAAAGTGGTTGGCGACAGGAATGTAAATACAAACCTGCGTTACAAACAAGGAAAGAGCCTCGACTACGTGAAGAAAGATGTATTCGAAGTGCGCAATCCGGGAGATGTTTATTTGCCGAAAAATAACGTGAGCACCGCATACATTTTTGCCAAGCAGGATTTGTTTTTCGCGTACCCGAATAATTACAATCACTACGTAACTTATTACAGGAATACATTTCAGCATGGTGGAATTTCATTGGAAGAAATGATCATTCCTTACATTGTGCTGAGTGCGAAATAAAAGGAATGTGCAAATGTGGGTAATTTGCTAATCTGCTAATAGAAATGAATGTCGTGCTTTTTAGTGGACTATCCAACTCGGATTTAGCGATCATTTTCGCCTTTTTTTCAGTGATACATGCAGTGCTCACCTTGGTATTTGCTGCTTTAGCAAGAGCAGTTGCCAGGATATTTACAAAAAGAAGAATTGCTTATTGGCCGGTCTTCCTTTGTGCTTTCCTGCCTGGTGAGGCCTGCCTGCTGCCGACACTACATGAAGATTATACTGGTGCATTCGATGCGCTTCCTTACTTCTACCTGTTGGTTATGATCATTGGACTTACCTGCGGCGTTTTTGTCAGTTTGAAACGGGGTAAAAAAAGTGATGCCGACAAAATGCAATCATGAACTATAACGTTGAAAACCTTGATGCGATCACGGGAATTGCGAAAACATTTCTCAAAGATTTTCCTTCCTCCCGCATCTTCGCATTCCACGGCGAGCTCGGTGCAGGAAAAACCACTTTCATCAAAGCCCTGTGCGCGGAGCTTGGTGTAAAAGATGCCATGTCCAGCCCGTCTTTTTCACTTGTCAATGAATATCACGACGCGAAAGAAAATCCCGTTTACCATTTCGATCTGTACCGCCTGAAATCACCAGAAGAGGCATTTGATATCGGCATGGAGGAATATCTCTACAGCGGCAATTATTGCTTCGTAGAATGGCCGGAGCGGGCAGGGGAGATCTTTCCGGAAGAAACGGTTCATGTTACGATCAGGGAAATCGCAGGTAAGAGAGAGATTTCCGTGGATTTGAAAATTTGATGATTCGTGATTTAAGCATAGCGCGTAGAGAAAATGTCGCCCCTACAGGGCTTTGGATAAGGTAGAGGGTTAGGGGTTTACAAAAGTATCGTCCCTACGGGACTTAGCCCCTCAACAACTGCGAATTTCGAATTCTTTTAAGAACCCCAGGATTTCAATTTCGAATTTTGTCTGTAGTACCCGATAGGAATTTTCGAATCCTTTATTGAATAACCATTCCGTAGCCCCGTGTTTAGCCCGGGGCTACGAAATCCGTGTCAATCGGCTTTAGTCGAAACTACCCGCAGCGCTCCCCAATAGTTTAGGTTCCATCATTCAATTTCAAATCTTGAATATTGATTTTCCAATCAGTATCCCCCGTTTGTCGTATCTTTAACGTCTATTCTCCCGTAAAGAAAGTAACACACGCTTTCACATCTTACTATGATGAAAACCTCCCGCGACGTTATCCAGTCACTCACCAAGGGCGCTATGATGCCACAAGAGGAAATGCTCGAAGTGGCGCGTAAAAAAGGTCATCTCAACATCGGCATTCCAAAAGAAATCACTTTCCAGGAAAACCGTGTTTCATTGGTGCCGGATGATGTCGGACTACTCATTAATCACGGTCACCGCGTGATCGTCGAAACAGGCGCCGGGAAAAATGCCAATTTCCAGGATAATGATTATTCTGAAGCCGGGGCACAGATCGTTTATTCGGCGGAAGAGTTGTATAAAAATGCGGAGATCATTCTGAAAGTTGCTCCGCCTTCATTGGAAGAGATTGAATTAATGCAGCCTAAACAAACGCTGCTTTCCACATTACATATTCCCGCGCAGCCTGAAAATTTCATCAAAAAATTAATCGACAAACGTGTTACCGCGCTTGCTTTCGAATGGATCCGTGATGAAGACGGTGTTTTTCCTGTCATTCGTTCGATGGGCGAAATTGCAGGAGGAACTTCCATCCTGATCGCGGCAGAATATCTTTCGAATGTTAACAACGGGCAAGGCGCTATTCTCGGCGGAATTTCCGGTGTTTCTCCTACCGAAGTCGTGATTATCGGTGCAGGAACTGTCGGCGAATATGCAGCACGTGCCGCGCTCGGATTGGGTGCGACCGTAAAAGTATTTGATAATTCAGTTTACCGTTTACGTCGTTTACAAGGTTCGCTCGGCGTGCGCATTTTCACTTCGATCATTCAGCCGAAAGTGCTGGGAAAACATTTGAAGACTGCGGATGTTGCGATCGGCGCACTACGCACAACAGGAGGCAGAACTCCATGCGTGGTGACTGAAGAAATGGTAAGCGAAATGAAAGTCGGCGCTGTGGTTATTGATGTAAGCATCGACCAGGGCGGATGTTTTGAAACGTCAAAAGTGACAAACCATACACAACCGGTTTTTCGCAAGCATGGCGTTATTCATTATTGCGTTCCGAATATCGCTTCACGTGTTTCAAGGACCGCTTCTTATGCATTAAGCACAATCTTCGCACCGATCCTGTTGAACATTGGTGAAGAAGGCGGACTGCAGAATATGCTGCGCGTAAACAGCGGAGTGCGTCACGGTGTTTATCTCTACAATGGAATTCTAACCAATAAATATCTCGGAGATTCATTCAACCTGCCTTCGAAGGATATTGATCTTTTTCTTTCAGCATTATAAAAAGTTGAAAAAGTTTCGGGTTGAGAAGTTTCGTGTGGCAAACTTTAAACTTTCAAACCCTGAACCCGAAACTTTTTCAATCTCCGAACTAAAAACTAAAAACTCCGAACTAAAATCATGACGTGGGGAAGACGCATTAAATTATATCTCATAGGTTTCGGTATCGGAATTTTTATTTGCTGGCTGATGTTTTTCCGTAATGGAGGAAGAGATCTGAGCGGATGGCTGCCGGGGTCACGCGTTTTAAAATTTATTGCGCTTACAAAAACGATTGATGCAGATTCGTCAATGCTTTGCAAATTAAAATGCGAAGGAATTTCAATGGATGAAATCCGCAAAGCGACCATTGATGGCGATGTGGATTTCGGAAAAAGTCAGACCAACAAAGAGCCGAACCATGAATACGATGTGAA
>JALYQL010000071.1 GCA_030855855.1 Bacteroidota bacterium
TATAAGTTGTTTTTGCCACCATGCAAATGTTTCAATCCGCAGAACAAACAATGCCAAATGTTCAATGCACAATGAACAAGTATAAGTTTTTATTAACCCAGCGACT
Organism: Bacteroidota bacterium; assembly: GCA_030855855.1. GTDB lineage: Bacteria > Bacteroidota > Bacteroidia > Palsa-965 > Palsa-965. Next base: position 107 of record JALYQL010000071.1, read on the forward strand.
TTTTAAACAGAAACAACAAACAACAAACCAAAAACTCCCCCTTCACAAGCAAATTCCCCCTCCCATCCTACTCTCTCCTGAATAATGAACATTTTCGTTATCTTCGGTAACCTAAAAAATCTGTAAATCTCCTATGAAAACTATTAAAGCACTTAGTTTGTTTGTGGCAACAGCATTGACCATTTCTGCGACGGCACAGGATAAAACCAATAAAAAAGAAAGCCAGATAAAATTCACAGTGGTGAAAGAAGCGCAATGCTCGAGCGTGAAAGATCAGTTTCATTCAGGCACTTGCTGGATCTTCTCCACCCAATCGTTCATGGAATCTGAATTCATGCGCATGGGAAAAGGCCAGGTCGATCTTTCCGAAATGTGGATCGTGCGCGCAGGCTATATCGAAAAAGCCAAAAAATACATGCGCATGATGGGCAAAACGAATTTCGGTCCCGGTGGCGAAGCAATTGATGTGATCAGCCTTTCAGGAACGTATGGCATCGTTCCGCAGGAAGCTTATCCCGGCATGCCCGAAGGTGAAACAAAAGTCCGACACGGCGAGCTCGATGAAGTTTTGAAAGCAATTCTTGACGCGCAGCTAAAACTTACAGATGGAAAACTTTCACCAAACTGGCTCATGGTATTCACAGCGGCACTCGACGCTTACCTTGGCGCGCCTGTTACTTCATTCAAAGTGGATGGAAAAACATACACGCCAAAATCATACGCCGACTTTCTCGGATTCAAACAGGAAGATTATATTGCTGTTACTTCATTCACGCATCACAATTTCTGGACAAAATTCGCACTTGAGATGCCTGACAACTGGGCATGGTATGATTATTATAACGTGCCGATGCAGGATATGATGACCATCATTGATAACGCGACTATGAACGGCTATACTGTAGGCTGGGGCTCTGATGTAAGCGAACCTTATTTCTCTTACAAGAACGGAATGGCAATCGTTCCTGAAAAAGAGATGGCTGACATGAGCACCGGTGAAAAAGATTCACTCTGGCTTGTTCCTTCTAAAGACAAGCTCATCACACAATTGCTGCGCCAGCAATCATTCGATGATCTCAGCACACAAGACGATCACGGCATGCAGATCACCGGACAAGCGAAAGATCAGTCAGGGAAAAAATATTTCATCGTAAAAAATTCCTGGGGAACTAAAAATGAACTCGGCGGATATTTTTACGCTTCCGATGCGTATGTTGCTTACAAAACAACAAGCATCCTGGTCCATAAATCATCCATCCCAAAAGACATCGCCACGAAAATGGGGTTGAAATAGTCTATCAATTTTTCGTGCCGTCATTCTTCGACTATCGGTCAGGATGACGGCACGAAACAATTACCTTTGCCTCATGGGTACCAATTACTTCGACACAGAAGAACTTTTCGAGCTGAAAGCAGTCGAGCAGAAAATACTTGCGCGTGTAATCTATCATCTCTGGCAGAATAAAATCAATCCCGAAGAAACATTTGAGTTTCTTGATAAGCTGGAATTGATTTTTACGGATGGAAAAAAAATATTTCTTTCTGCCAATGAAGAAACACCTCCCGGAATAATCGTGCTGAAAGATTTCGATGCTGAAAAGAATCGCTTGCTTTTACTGCACCAGTTCCAGGGCAGAATCGATCATGCTTCAGAAGAGCTGACAGAAAATGGCTTGTGGGCGTTGGTGGTAGGAAAAAAACTGCGCAAAGTCGGTGTGATAGATGAAGGAGAGAATTGTTACCTCAACGATGCCGTGCTGCTGGATTTCGGCGATGAGAAAATGGAAATTCATCCGGCCCTGGAAGGATTGATCGTTGAGCCTTATGAAAATGTTTAGGGTACGAATTGCGAAAAAGGGTACGAATTACGAATCAAAGCGAATATACTAAAGGGTACGAATTACGAATCAATACGAATATACTAAGGGGTACGAATTACGAATCAAAGCGAATATACTAATCGAAGCAGGTAAGGATTACACCCCACATTCGTATATACGTATAATTCGCAATTCGTACAACTCCTTATGAGAAAATACCTGCTCCTTATTCTCATTTGCTTCACATCAACTGCTTCCGCACAATATAATGCGGAACGTTATCCTGTCATTCCAAAACCTTACACTCTTCTTCCTTTCTCAGGTGAATTCATCATCAATGCAGAAACTGTAATTATTACAGACTCTAAATTTTACAGGAAAGAAATTGAACATTTCAGGAAAGAAGTGCTTTCCCTGTATGGCATTAATCTGAAATACGGGAAAGGAAAATACAGTGATAATTTCATTTATGTTTCGCAAGACAGTCTTGATATTCCTGATGAAGGCTATAATTTATATGTAACGCGGAATGAAATAAATCTCTATGGCGGTCATGCAGGAATATTTTATGGGCTGCAGACTTTATTGCAACTCATAGGTCATAACGATGCGATCTATGACAAGGACAGCAATATCGTATCTGCCAATTTTCATTTTAGTTTCAGACAACATACTGTTCCTTCCTGCGCCATCATCGACCAACCACGTTTCGCATGGCGCGGAATGCATCTTGACGTATCGCGGCATTTTTTTCCGAAAGATTCTGTCAAAGAATATCTCCGTTATATGGCGTTGTATAAGCTGAATACTTTTCACTGGCATTTAACAGATGATCAGGGCTGGCGGATTGAAATAAAAAAATATCCGAAGCTCACATCTGTCGGTGCATGGCGGACAGGAACTTTAATCGGTCACGAAGGCGTAAATGATCCTCCTGTTTTCGACACCATTCGTCATGGCGGTTATTATACGCAGGAAGATATCCGCGAGATTGTCCGTTACGCCGATTCTTTGCACATCACTATCGTTCCTGAAATTGAAATGCCGGGGCATGCGCTTGCAATGCTATCAGCTTATCCTGAATTAGGCTGTGGCGGAAATTCATATGCTGTTTCAAAAACATGGGGCGTGTTCGACGATGTGCTTTGTCCGACAGAACAAACATTTACATTCCTCGATAATGTGCTGAAAGAAGTCTGCGCATTATTTCCCGGCAAATACATTCACATCGGCGGAGATGAATGTCCGAAAGCGCGCTGGAGAGAATCAGCGTTTTGCCAGAACTTAATGAATAAAAATAATCTCAAAGATGAAAATGAATTGCAGAGCTGGTTCACACGTCGGATTGTAGAAATGCTCCGGCAAAAAGGCAAACAAGCAATCGGCTGGGATGAAATTCTTGAAGGCGGTTTGGCAGAAGGCGCGGCGGTCATGTCATGGCGCGGAGAAGAAGGCGGAATTCATGCAGCAAAAGCAAAACATAATGTAGTGATGTCGCCCGGCAGTCACTGCTATTTCGATCATTACCAATCGCAAAGTGCAACCGAGCCATTAGCGATAGGCGGTTTTCTGCCGTTGGAAAAAGTGTACAGCTACGATCCTGTTCCGGCGCAATTAAATGCGGAAGAACGGAAATACATCATGGGAGTTCAGGCAAATGTCTGGACAGAATATATTTCTACATTCTCACACGTGCAGTACATGATCTTCCCTCGAATGGCGGCGCTTGCAGAAGTTGCATGGACAGAGCCGCAGAATAAAAACTACAATTTCTTCACGAAACGTTTACTGACACATTTTTATTTATTAGAAAGAATGAAAGTGAATTACGCGAAAAGCATTTTTGATATAAAAGCAGTTACCGCACCTGATCCAAACGGAAGCGGATTGCTCTTATCATTTTCAGCCTTTGCGCCCGGTAAAGAAATCCGCTACAGCACCAGAAGCTCTTCTGAACTTTGGACAAAATATACTTTACCCATTCTGATCAAGAACAATGACACGATCTATGCTGCTGTTTTTGACGGGACAAGCCAAGTCAGTTCTTTGTACACACAAGCTTACCGGATTAATATGGCAACCGGCAAAAACTGTACGTTAAGAAAACAGCCTTCCGCATCCTATAATTACGGAGGCCCGACAACGCTTGTAGATGGAATTGATGGAAGAAAAAAACCGTGGCTTGGATCAGAATGGTTAGGATTTTCAGGTGATACGCTGGAAGCGACAATTGATCTTGGAAAAGATACTTTTATCAACACATTGGTGATTTCCTCTCTTGAAGATCACGGCAGCTGGATTTATGCTCCTACAGCTGTTAAATTCTATTCTTCCGCAGATGGCAAAAATTTCGTCCCGCTAACTATCAATAAGCGGCTTTTCGACCTGGTAAATAATAGGAACCCGTACTTTCCATCTGTTTACCCGCTGGAAAAAGTCAATGCCAGGTATGTGAAGATTGTTTTATATCCCCTCACCACAATTCCTGAAGGCTCGCCCGGCGAAGGAAATCCGGCATGGTTGTTTATGTCGGAAATAGAAATCAGGTAAAACGTTTACTTTTTCTCCGCCTGCAGCTTTTTTTACTGCAGCTTATTCTTCCCTGCCACCTGCCGCTTTTTTTACTGCAGCTTATTTTCTTCTGCCGCCTGCCGCTTTCTTGCCAGCTTTCTTCTTTTTCCCTGTTCCTTTTTTCTCCGGCGTTACTTCCCGCGGAATTCTTATTTCCCCTTTTTTCTTTTTCTGCTGCTTCAATTTCTCATCTTCCGCATTTTCAGCCAGCGCTTCCCAATATTCATCGCCATAATCAACAAGTATTTCTGAATTAGCAGGAATGTTTTTAATCGCTACGATGTAAGGGCGTTTTTTCTTAATGTGATACTCACAATTATTTTTGAACGGTCCTCCTTTGCCACCACCATTTGCATCATTCGCATATTGTGCCAGCTCATCTTTACGCGGCTTGGCATCGATGCAATTATCATCTGTGATGCAAAATACATAACGTACATCATCAAGATTAGCTTTGTAACGCTTCAGCACCTGTTTCCAGGTGAGCTTGTCACCAAGATATTCAACAATTACATCGCCTTTTCGGATCGGTGAAGTGGTAAATAAACCTCTTCCTGCATTTGGGATCCTGGATTTTCGTACAACAAGCATAAGCTACAACACCTTCATTTTTTAGGTGTGCGAAAATAAATCAGAAATGTCGCTTGTACAAGTGATTCCCGTCCTAATTAACAACGTATTTTTACAGGGTGCGCCAATGCGTATTTTTGCACAGCCAAAATTCAATCCGAATTGAATAATCTCCTCGAAATTGCCGTTTTCAGTGTCGAAGCAGCTCTTATTGCTGACGAGGCGGGGGCCGACCGACTGGAGCTTTGCAACGGCTATGCGGAAGGCGGAATTACCCCATCTTTTGGAACCATTCAATTGGTGAAGCAGCGTGTAAAATGCCCTGTTTACGTGATGATCCGTCCGCGCGCTGGAAATTTTCAGTATTCATCAATAGAAATTGAAGTGATGAAAAGCGACATTGCCCAATGTAAATTGTTGAACGCAGATGGAATTGTCCTGGGTTTGCTCGATGAAAACGGGCAGATTGATAAAGCGGTAATCAAAAATCTTGTTGCGCTTTCTTCACCTTTGCCCGTAACATTTCATCGCGCATTCGACCTTTGCCACGATCCGTTAGAAGCACTGGAAATGCTGATTGAATGTGGCGTAAAAAGAATTCTGACTTCAGGTCAAAAATCTTCAGCAATGGAAGGTTCAGATTTTATTGCAGAGCTGAACAAAAAAGCAAACGGACGAATCATCATCATGCCCGGCGCAGGAATCAATCCCGGAAATATTTCCGATATCAAAACACAGACATCCTGCAGCGAATTTCACGCATCAGCAAAAAGGATAACAGCTTCAACAGATGCATTCGGCTTTGGCGAAAATGTATTGCCGCATCCTGAAATTATTGCTGAACTTAAAAAAAAACTTTCTTTATGAAACAAAATACAGTTGCCACCAAGGCACAAAGACACAAAGAAAAAAATCCGGTCACGACTTTGTGCCTTAGTGCCTTGGTGGCATTATTCCTGCTTGCAACATCTCCCATAAAAGCGCAGGAAATCACACAATCGCTCAATGCAAAATGGCAATTCACCGAATCCGGAAAAAACGAATGGCTTTCTGCAACCGTTCCCGGCACTGTTCACACCGACCTTTTAGCACACGCAAAAATTCCTGATCCATACATTGGCACCAATGAATCCAAAGTGCAATGGGTGGAAACGAAAACGTGGGAATATAAAACCACGTTTGATGCAAGTGCGGAAGTCTGGAAATCGAAAAATAAAAACTTATTGTTCGAAGGGCTTGACACCTACGCATTCGTTTACCTCAACGATTCACTACTCTTCACGAGTGAGAATATGTTCAGGGAATACAGCATCGACGTTACAAAAAAACTGAAGAAGACAAAAAATGTGCTTCGTATTGTATTTCATCCGGCTTCAGAGCTTATTGAAAACAATAAAAAAATTGCACAATTCACAAACCTGCCTGGTGGCGATCGCGTGTATATCAGGAAAGCGCAATATCAATTTGGTTGGGATTGGGGGCCCCGTTTGGTTACTTGTGGTATATGGAAATCCGTTCGTCTCGAAGGAAATGATGGTTTTTCGATCACCAGCTTTTCATTGCGAACTGATTCAATTCTTAAAGACACAGCATTCTGCACAGTGTCAGCATTTATGTTAGAACCTGTCAAAGAGGTTCAGCTGGAAATCAGCGCGAATGGAATAAAATATTCTGCAAAGAGGAATACAGTTAATTTGAGCGGTTATTTAAGCTACAGTTTTAAAATTCCGCACCCGCGACTCTGGTGGTGCAACGGAATGGGAAAAGCCAATCTTTATGATTTTAAGCTCACTTTTACAAATGAAAAATTAAAATCAGTAAAAGAGCTTCGGGCAGGAATAAGAACGATTCAGCTGGATCAATCACAAGATGGATTTGCTTTTATACTGAATGGCGAACCTGTTTTTGCTAAAGGCGCCAATTGGATTCCGTCAGACAATTTCGTTACGCGTGTCAACGGCGAAAAATATTATTCTCTTTTAAAATCTGCGCAGCAATCGAACATGAATATGTTACGCGTGTGGGGAGGTGGTATTTATGAAAGCAATGATTTTTATAATGATTGCGATTCACTGGGAATAATGGTCTGGCAGGATCTCATGTTTGCAGGTGGAATTTACCCCCGTAATCATAAGTTCGAAATGGATTGCCTTAGCGAATTTAGCCTGCAGCTTTGGCGTATCGGAAAACATCCGAGCATTGCGCTATGGTGTGGAAATAATGAGATCGAAGAAGGATGGAAAAACTGGGGCTGGCAAAAAGAGTTCAATATTTCGTCTGAGGATTCTTTGAAGATGTGGAAGAAACAGGAAGAGCTTTTCAGCACGGAGTTCAGGGGGATCTTACAATATCTTGATAATACGGCAAACTACATTTCCACCTCCCCTTCCACCGGCTGGGGCCATCCTGAAGCCTACAAATCCGGCGATGTGCATTACTGGGGCGTTTGGTGGGGCAACGAGCCATTTTCCGCTTACGACACGCATGTAGGAAGATTTATGAGCGAATATGGATTTCAATCCATGCCCCCGCTCTCTTCCTTCGCGCTGTTCGACACCGACGGAAATTTTTCATTGAATGATTCCACCACGCGCGCACATCAGAAACATCCGAAAGGTTTTGAAACGATCAATGATTACATGGCACGTGATTATGCTGTGCCGGCAGGATTTTCAGATTACGTTTATGTTTCGCAGGTTGTGCAGCGTGATGGTGTAACCCGTGCAATTGAAGATCATCGCAAAGCAATGCCGTATTGCATGGGAACATTATTCTGGCAATACAACGATTGCTGGCCTGTTACTTCC
>JALYQL010000106.1 GCA_030855855.1 Bacteroidota bacterium
ACTGCCCACTGCCAACTGACTACTGACTACTGACTACTGCCCACTGCCCACTGACTACTGCCGCTGACTACTGCCTACTGCAGTCTACCGACTATTAACATTTTTCCCTACCTTTAACCTTTGATGAAATTCGCCAATTCTTACTTCCTCTTCGCACTCCTGGCGCTGGCGATCCCGATCATTGTTCACCTTTTTAATTTCCGGAAATTCAAACGCGTTTTTTTTACGAACGTGCGCTTTCTCAAGGAAGTAAAGCAGGATACAAAAGCCCGCAACAAAGTCAAAAACATTCTCATCCTCTGCTCCCGCCTGCTTGCCGTGCTTTTCCTCGTGCTCGCATTTGCCCAACCTTATATTCCCCGCGAAAACGGCGCAGCACGAACCGGCGATAAAGTGATCAGCGTTTATATCGACAATTCGTTCAGCATGGACGCGGTCGGGAAATCGGGGACATTGCTCGATGAAGCGAAGAAGAACGCCAAAGAAATTGTCGCGGCATTCAAACCAAGCGATCGCTTTCAATTAATTACAAATGATTTTGAAGGCCGCCATCAACGACTCGTCAACCGAGAAGAGTTTATTGAGCTTGTGGATGAAGTGGTGACGACTCCTGCTGTGCGTACGATTTCTGAAGTTACCAAACGACAGCAGGATGCCCTCAACACTGAAAAAGGAATTCAGTCGGGCAACAAGCAGGCATTCCTCATCAGCGATTTTCAAAAAACAATTGCAGATTTCGGCGCGATAAAAACGGACACTTCCATTCGCTACAAGCCGGTTCCTGTTACGGCGCAAAACAGGAACAATATTTATATCGACTCCGTTTGGTTTGCTTCGCCGGTGCGTCAATTAAACCAGCAGGAAGCATTGCATATCCGTTTGAAAAGTCATTCAGATGTTGCAGCCCAAAATGTGCCGATGCGCCTTTACATTAACGGGCAGGCGCGCACACCTTCGAGCTTTAGCATTGAGGCGAATGGTGTAACAGATACTGTTATTTATTTCACCATCCGCGAGCCCGGATTGCAGCAATGCCTGATAGAGATCAATGATTATCCTGTTACTTTCGACGATCGATTTTATTTCACCTTCAATATGCTGAAAGCGATTCCTATGCTTTCCATCAATGCTTCAGCAGCAGCTACACTTCCATCGAACGGCACGGATAATAATTATCTCAAATCACTTTTCGGCTACGATTCTGCTTTTGTGTTTACCGAATCGGAAGAAAGCAAGCTGGATTATTCTTCATTCGGCAATTACAGCTTTATTTTGCTGAATGGTTTGAAGTCGGTTTCATCCGGCTTGACGAACGAGCTGAAAAAATTTGTGGATGATGGCGGAAGTCTTTTTATTTTTCCGGGAGAAAATGCCGATCTGCAATCGTATAAAGAATTGCTCACTCCGATGGGCGTCAACAGTTTTGAAAAGGCAGATACTGCAAGAACAGTTGTCGATAAGCTGAATTTTTCCAACCCGCTTTACAACGGTGTGTTTGAAAAAACGACCGGCAACCTGGATCTTCCTGCAGTTTACGATCACTACAAGATCAGCGTTTCTACCCGTACCACGCAGGAAGATCTCATGCGTTTAAGGAACGGCGATCTTTTTGCGGGAAGCTATCGAGCGGGCAAAGGAAGTGTTTATCTCTGCGCAGTTCCGCTGAACGATTCGTGGAGCAATTTTCCGCGTCACGCGTTGTTTGTTCCGACACTTTACCAGGCAGCGCTTTTTTCGCAGCCACAAGCTCCTTTATTTTACACCATCGGAAACAATGCATCGATCGATCTCGGCGACGTCGGGCCGGTAGGAGAAAATGTTTTTCATTTATCAGAACCGACAAAAAATTTCGACATCATTCCTGCGCATTCCATACTCGACGGTCATACCATGCTTGATGTAAAACGCCAGGTAGTTGAGCCTGCAAATTATTATGTAAAGCTTGGAAAAGATCAGCTCACGGGAATTTCGTTCAACTTTGACCGCAAGGAATCCGATCTTGCCACGATGACTTCTTCAGAAATTGAAGAAGGTTATAAATCTGCCGGACTTACCAATTTCTCATTGATCGAAAACGATGCGAAAGGATTAACTGCCGCGCTGACTGAGCTGGATTATGGCATCCGCTTATGGAAAACCTGCATCTGGCTGGTGCTGATCTTCCTGCTCGCTGAAATTCTTTTGATCCGTTTCTGGCGCAATGAACCTAAATTGAAAACTCCAAGCACAACTACCTGATATGAAAGTCCTGCTTCAGAACATTCTTATCTGCGATCCGAATTCGCCCTACAATAATCAGCATACAGATGTGCTGATCGAAAAAGGTATCATCGCGCAAATCGGAAAATATATTTCTGCGGAAGGTGCAATAGTTGTAAGCGGCAGCAACTATTCCGTTTCACCCGGCTGGATGGACTTGCACGCGCATCTCCGCGATCCCGGCTTTGAGTACAAAGAAACCATTGAATCAGGCGCCGTGGCAGCAGCGAAAGGCGGATTTACCGCTGTGCTTGTTATGCCCGATACACATCCGCCGGTGCAGACAAAATCCGCGGTGGAATACATCATCAAACGTTCGCAGCAATTGCCGGTTGATATTATTCCTGCCGGAGCATTAACGCAGGATCTCAAAGGAAAAGAGATGGCCGAGCTTTATGATATGCATCTTGCCGGCGCAAAAGCTTTTACTGATGCAGAACATCCGGTGGCACATGCCGGACTTTTAGTAAGAGCATTGATGTATTCGAATAATTTCGGAGGACGTGTACACGTGCGTTGCGATGATGAAACGATTTCGCTTGGCGGACAAATGCATGAAGGTCCGGTGAGCACGACATTAGGATTGAAAGGAATTCCTGCATTGGCGGAAGAGCTGATGATCGCGAGAAATATTTATCTCTCGGAATATGCGGGCGCGCCATTGCACCTGATGGGTGTAAGCACTGAAAAAGGTGTGCAGCTGATCCGCGAAGCAAAAGCGAAAGGATTGGACATCACAGCATCAGTTCACGCGTACAATCTTTACTGGAATGATTCAGTGCTGGAAGATTTTGACACAAACTTCAAATTAAATCCGCCTTTGCGTGGTGAAGAGGACCGAAAAGCATTGCTCGACGCTGTTGCCGATGGCACGATCGACTGCATCACTTCTGGTCATTCGCCGGAAGACATTGAAAATAAAGTAGTGGAATTTGATCTTGCCGCATTCGGAATGATCGGCCTTGAATCCGCTTTCTCCCTCGCCTGCTCTTCCGATAAATTTTCAGCGGAACAATTGATCAACGCGCTTTGCATTCAGCCCAGAAAAATAGCAGGCGTGGAAATTCCGGTAATTAAAGTCGGAGAAAAGGCGAACCTCACTGTTTTTGATCTTAGCGCCCAAAAAACATTTACAACAAAAGATTTTTTCAGCAAATCGAAAAACACACCGCTTGTGGGTAAGGAGCTCAATGGTGTTGTCATTGGAATTTATAATAAGGGGCAGTGGGTATAAAGGTTGTTAATGTTGGCCATTTGACAAGCCCGGGGCAGTGGGCAATAGTCAGTGGCAATAGTCAGTGGCAGTAGGCAGTGGGCAGTAGTCAGGGGCAGTGGGCAGTGATAGTAGTCAGCGTCAGTGGGCAGGGGGAGTAGTTGGTAAAATAAAGGTAGGACTCCGGAGAGGGTGACAGGTGAAAAAAGGTAAGAATTTAAAAAATCAAAGGCGAAATAAAAATAAGAGAGGCTGCCTTTGGGGGCGAGCCTCTCTTTTTATAGGGGTCTTGCTGTATTAACCGGGTGAACTTCTTTTCTTTTTACTCGAGCACCACATTTTGCACGAACAGTTCTTCGCCGTCACGGATTTTTACAATGTAAAGTCCCTGCGGCTGACCTGTGAGATCGACAATTGAAGTCGGGGTCGTGATTCCGCTTTTGCGATAAACAACCTGGCCTAATGTGTTCATCACTTCGATTTCGCGAACGGCATCTGCTGAGGCAAACGTGATCATGAAGTTTCCTGTTGCAGGGTTAGGTGCGATGACCGGTGCGGAAGGAGCCACTGTTGCATTCCCAGGGGAAGGATTAGCCTGGCGGCATGGAGCTGTATTGTTGAAATTAACCAGCACCGTACTGGTGGCAACACAACCATTTGCATCAGTGACCGTGAGTGTATGTGTGAGACTGAATACTCCGCTGCAATCTGTAATGGTAGCAGTCGCCTGAGTAGAAGAACCAATTATATAGGTTGTCGGGCTCCAGCTATAACTATAAGGCGGTACTCCACCGGAAGCAGAACCACTCACGCCACCGATATTCCAAATTGTTCCGCAACATAGATTAGCTGCAGGCCCTGCGTTTGCAGCAAGTGAAGATACAGTGAGCGTGACGGTTTGTGTTCCGGGACATGGCGCACCGGGAATTGTGATATTAGAGGTGATTGGTCCGGAAGTATTACCTGCTGATACGGTAATACAATTTGTTCCCTGCCCGGAAGTGATCACGGAGCCTGCGGGAACTGTCCAGTTATAGTTGGCGCCGCACATAGGCGGAACGCAAGCCTGGAAAACAGTATTGGCACAAATTGTATTTACAGGTACGCCAGTAATTGCGGGATTTGCTGATGTAACGCGAAGTGAGCTCAATGTGCCGGTGAGTGTTCTCGCTGAAGATCCTTGAGGGATGCATCCCTGCTGCAGCGTAGTAAGACCGAGTACAGCGCTTGAGATAGTAAAACATTGCGGTGATCCTGCTGCATGGATGGTACGTGCGGCATTTGTGAATACACTCATCACTCCCTGTGTAAGCGAAAGGCGCTGGAGCCGCAGGTAGTAAGTGTTTCCAGGGCTTACCACTATGCCGGCAGTTGCAGTGCCCCATGTGGTACCAGCCTTGGAATTCGCATGGATGGTTTCTGTGCCGACTGCTGCATAAGGAGCACAGTTGATATATGCTTCAATTACGTTATTGTTTGAAACGCTGTAGCCCGGAGGCGCATTCCATGAATTCAGCAGCCCATTGCGGGTAAAGCTCATGAGTGAATGTGCTACCCCGGTAATTGATCGTGCGGTATAAACGAAATCCACATCAGCACACCAACTGTTATCCAGCGTACAACCCAGTGGCGTTGTGGCATAATTCCATACAGCGCCTGGCGTTGCGTTGAAATTGAAGTTCGGCCCGAAGGAGTAGCCGGTGCCATTCACTAACCAGCCTGCTGCACTGGTATAATTTGTCTGGTAGTTGCACTGGGCAAGTCCGCTCCCGGCACTTACGAGCAGCGCCAATGTGCAAGCTGCCGAGATTCTTAAAAATGTACTTTTCGTTTTCATAGCTAATGATTTGATTCTATAGAAAACTACAACATCCCGGAATAAATAAGCGTGCTGATTTGTGGAATGCACAAGTTGGTTTATAGAATGCAGGAGTTGGTTTGTGGAATGATGCAGTAATTAAAAGGCGTTGCATTAATTACACACCTGCCTGCCGAAGCACGCGCAGGCTGGGATTGCACAGATTATAAATATAACGTTCTGCTGACGGATAGTTACATAATATAGGATCCTGGCAGTATCTCAGTTTTATTTTTTCTGTGC
>JALYQL010000110.1 GCA_030855855.1 Bacteroidota bacterium
ATGCCCGTTTGTTCGAGACCGTTGCCCGTCAGTTGGTGACAATGCCCGTTTGTTCGTAACCGTTACCCGTCAATTGGTGACAATGCCCGTTTGTTCGAGACCGTTGCCCGTCAGTTGGTGACAATGCCCGTTTGTTCGAGCGAAGACGAGAACACACGGGCTTTTAAGAAACAAATGGATTTTGTTAATGTATTTGTGAGAAACATGGAATTTCTCAACTGGATTTATCATATTTGGAATAGGTTACTACATCTCTCTAAAATAATTGATTATGGCTTCGGGTGCAGACTATTTACCAATACGACTTTATACATCAATTGAGAATTTTGAAAGTGGAAGAATATCCCGTGAAATTGAACCATTTGATATTCTGCAAGAAAAGTATGTTTTTATAATAGGTAAATGGGGAAGTGGAAAAAGCACATTTTTACACCAACTTAGAAGTTATATAAAACAAACTCGAAATGTTTTCTTTCTCAGCTCGCATGCCAATACGGATTTGATAGACGTGCTGGTTTCAAGTGCAAACAAAAGTGAAGTTGGGTTTGTTTTTATTGATGATTATTTATTAGATGAATCAACATTTGAAGACCAAATGGATCTTCTATCTAAGGTTGTATTGGAATATCCGAAGTTTTCATTTTTTGTCTCAGCTGATTATGATGTTTTTAAAGAATTATCACAAATAATAGAACCAAAAACGTTTAAAGTAGCTGAACTGATTGGCCAAAATAAAACACTATCGCCCGTCGAAGAAGAAGTTGTTCAAGAAAGAGTAACTCCCCCATTCGTAGAAGGTGGAGAAATAAACCAGCAAAAATCGGAGCCCGTAGAAAAAATTGTTCAGAAGCAGGAAAAATCGCCAAGAAGAAAAGCGAACAGGGCGGAACGGTTTGAACCTACTCGGACAAAGTATGATGATCTTTTCCGCGAAGTAATTAATAGTTCCGAATTTGATAATCTACGGCAGGAAGAAAATTTTGTTTTAGAGAGAGGGCGACTACATTACAATGAATATTCGTCCTTGCTTAAATCAAAATATAATATTGCGGAGGTATATGAGATTGAACAGGTGTTAAAGAAAAACAATAAATTAGGATTAGGCTTGGGAATTGATAGTTTAAACCTTGATTTACCTGATAACAATACATGGGAAGTTATCACATCGGTGGTCAAAGATTTAACCAAAGCATTCGATTTTCTTTCAATCCAAAGGGATGTTCTTACAGAATTCAATGCGATGTTCAATGAACTGAATTGGGCTTCTGAATTGACGCGCCTGGTAAGTGTGCCACTACAAAAAACGCCTTCTGAACTCTCTATTCAGAATTACTTTTCATATTTCAATTCACCTTCAACCTCACCTTATATTTTTGATGAAACTGTCAAAAAACAAATCGTAGAAAAAGTCTTTGAAAGAGAATACAACCCACCGGAATTTACCTCTTTCCTCTGGGCCTATTTCGAATCACTCACCCAAAACAATCCGAAGAATCCCGAAAACATGGGCTATTTCGTCGCGGCTGTTTTACTGCATCCGAAAATAAAAGCAATCTGGGACATCGAAGAACAAATCCAAATTCCCCCACCCGCTTTCAACGACGGCCGTGTCATCGGACAATACTCACCCGATGAAGCTTCCGAAATTGATCACCTTGGATTTAAAAATGATGTGAATGCACTTGCGGCGCTTGTTGCTTATGATAAAACACCTTTACCGCTTGCTATCGGATTATTCGGCAACTGGGGTTCGGGCAAAAGTTCGTTCATGAAGCAGCTGGAAAAACGCATCGAAACGCTCAGCAGGGAACAATATCAAAACGAAAAAGAGTTAAGATCTGCTGATGGTGAAATGCCGTACTGCACTAAGATCACGCACATCACTTTTAATGCGTGGCATTATTCCGACGGTAATTTATGGGCAAGTATGATGGTGCATATTTTTGATGAGCTTCTCAAAAAGATTGCGGCATCAAAAACAAGGGATGAGCTTCGTGAAGAATTAATCAAAAAACTTTCGGCAACGAGCAATGCCGTGTTCGAAGCCGAAAAAAAGCTTGGAGAAACCACATTGAAGCTAAATGTGGCGAAACAAGCGTTACTTGACTTTAATTTAAACCGGATTGCCATTGAGGAAAAGCTGAATACTGTCAGATTTTCGCTTCGTGATCTTTTCGGAACTTTAATGAAAGATGCGCAGTTCAAAAGCATTATCGAACAGGTAAAAAGCAAAACCGGCTACGTCAAAGCGATAGAAACAAAAGAGCAGCTGGAAGAATGGAAAAATGAAATGGAGTCGCTTGGAATGCGATGGAAGCGCGCGTTAACGAATCTCTTTCGCGCAAATAAAACGTATGCGATCATTTGTATCCTCGCACTTCTTATTCCGCCCCTAACCCTTTTAATTATCAAAACATTCGATCTCACTACCTGGTTTAATAATATTTACAAAATTATCGGCGCTGCGATCGCTTTTGCAATTCCGTTTTCGGAAAGGATCATTAACCAGTTCAGGAAATTTAATTCTTCGCTGGACCGCGTGGAGCAGATGCAGAAAGAACGCATGGACAAGATCAGCTTTGAATTAAAAGAGCGGGAGAACATTCTCAAAGACGAAATTAAAATCCACGAAACGGCAGTACATGAAAAGCAGAAGCTGGTGCAGAAAGCGAAAGATGATGAAGACAAAGCAAAAGCCGAACTGGAAGGAATTGATATTAACCGCCAGCTCAGCAGTTTTATTCAGCAGCGACAAGGCGGAAATAGTTACCATCAACATCTTGGCATTATTTCTCTTATCCGGAAAGATTTTGGGCTTCTGAGCCAATATCTGAAGGACAGCCGGAAAGAAAAAAAGACCGAAGACCGCATCATCGACCGCATCGTTCTCTACATCGACGATCTTGACCGTTGCAAAACAGATCGCGTAGTTGCTGTCCTCGAAGCAGTGCACCTTTTGCTCGCCATCGACTTATTCGTTGTAGTAGTCGGTGTCGATC
>JALYQL010000134.1 GCA_030855855.1 Bacteroidota bacterium
TATCGAAGGTTGACAAGGAAATAATTTATCCGGCCACCACCGAAGCTTCCAACTCCTTCCACAAAAACTTCTAAGTAAAGCTCCTTGTATTCTTCGCCACCTGCTCCGGCGTTCCGATCGCGAGAATTTCCCCACCACCAACTCCACCTTCCGGACCAATATCAATAACATGGTCCGCAACTTTAATAATATCCATGTTGTGCTCAATTACAAGCACCGTATTTCCCAGGTCGGCCAACTTATCCAGCACCTCGAGAAGTATTCTTATATCTTCAAAATGTAATCCCGTTGTGGGCTCATCTAAAATATACAAGGTATTTCCCGTTTGTTTTTTCGCAAGCTCGGTAGCAAGCTTTACACGCTGCGCTTCACCGCCGGATAAGGTTGTGCTTTGCTGACCTAATGTAATATACCCTAGTCCGACATCCTGCATCGCCTTTACACGCGCGAGAATAGAGGGATGGTATTCGAAAAATCCTACTGCTGTATCAATCGTCATTTGCAAAACATCTGAAATGCTTTTTCCTTTATAACGCACTTCAAGCGTTTCGCGGTTGTACCGTTTTCCGTTGCAGGTTTCGCACAGCACATACACATCCGGAAGGAAATTCATTTCGATCGTGCGTAGTCCCGCGCCTTGACATGTTTCGCAACGTCCGCCTTTTACGTTAAAGGAAAAGCGGCCCGGCTTATAACCACGGATCTTCGCTTCCTGCAATTCAGAAAACAAAGTGCGGATATCGGAAAAAACATTCGTGTAAGTTGCCGGATTCGAACGCGGCGTACGGCCGATTGGTGACTGATCGATCTCAATGACTTTATCAATATGCTCGAGCCCATGAATTTTTTTGTAAGGAAGCGGCTTTTGCTGACTACGGTAAAAATATTTCGAAAGAATCGGGTAAAGCGTTTCGTTGATCAGCGAAGACTTTCCGCTGCCACTTACTCCTGTGATGCAAATGAATTTTCCGAGCGGAAATTCAACAGTTACATTTTTTAGATTATGGCCGGTGCAGCCATCCAGCACAATTGATTTTCCATTTCCTTTTCTTCGCTCCGGGCGAAGATGAATGCCTTTTTTTCCGGTGATATAATCTGTTGTGAGCGTTCCGGATTTCAGCAGCTGATCCGGAGTTCCTTCAGCAACCACATATCCGCCATGCACTCCTGCCTTCGGACCAATATCAATGACATGATCTGCGGCAAGGATCATTTCTTTATCGTGCTCCACAACAATGACAGAGTTGCCGATGTCGCGAAGCTCTTTCAGCGCCTGTATCAAACGCACATTATCGCGCTGGTGCAGGCCAATGCTCGGCTCATCAAGAATATAAAGCACGCCCACAAGCTGTGAACCGATCTGGGTTGCAAGACGAATGCGTTGCGCTTCTCCGCCCGATAATGAACGTGAGCTGCGGTCAATAGAAAGATAATCGAGCCCGACATCCAAAAGAAATTGCAGACGGTTGCGGATCTCTTTCAACACTTCGATCGCGATAGTCCGCTGGCGTTCACTGATACGATCTTCAATTCCGGTAAGCCATACTTTCAATTCGCTCAGCGACATTCCTGCCAGCTCCGCGATATTTTTTTCTGCGACACGGAAATACAGTGACTCTTTTTTCAAGCGTGAACCTTTGCATTTCGGGCACAATGCTTCGTTCATAAATTCCTGCGCCCATTTCTGCACGCCGCTTGTACCTTCCTGTTCCTGCCGCGCGAGAAAATTAACCACACCTTCAAACGACAACGCGTAGCTTGTACCTGTGCTGTTGGTGTCGTTTTTTACTTTCAACATTTCATCCGTGCCGTACAAAATAGCGTTGAGCGCATCTTCCGGAAGATCACGCACAGGATCTGAAAGTTTGAATTTATATTTATCCGCAAGCGCGTCGAGCTGTTTGAAGATCCACGAGCTGCGGTATTCGCCGATAGGAACGATTGCTCCTGATTTAATGCTTTTTGTTTTTACCGGGATGATCTTGTCGATGTCAATTTCAAGAATGTGACCGAGACCATTACATTTCGGACAAGCACCATACGGAGAATTGAAAGAAAAAATATTCGGCGCCGGATCGTCATAAGAAATACCTGACGTCGGGCACATTAATTGCCTGCTGAAATGACGCGCTTCACCTGTCGGACCTTTTGCATTTGCAGCTTCGGAAACCATCATCGTTCCTTTTCCATGCTTCAATGCGAGCTTCACCGAATCAAAAATGCGTTGACGATCATTCGGAGTGACATGAATTCTGTCAATAACGATTTCAATATCGTGAACTTTATAACGGTCAAGCTGAATGCGCGTGGTAAGCTCAATTAATTCGCCATCGACACGCGCGCGTAAAAATCCCTGCTTGCGGATCTGCTCGAACAATTCCCGGTAGTGACCTTTTCTTCCCTTGACGACCGGCGAAAGAAGCAATACTTTTTTTCCGTCATAGGTAGAAAGGATAAGATCCAAAACCTGCTCCTCGCTATAACGAACCATTTTTTCGCCGCTGACATACGAATACGCATCAGAAGCGCGTGCATAAAGCAAACGAAGAAAATCGTAGATCTCAGTAATGGTTCCGACCGTAGACCGTGGATTTTTATTTACAGTTTTCTGCTCAATTGAAATAACAGGAGAGAGGCCGGTAATTTTATCCACATCCGGCCGTTCAAGATCGCCGAGGAATTGCCGGGCATATGCCGAAAAAGTTTCGATGTAACGTCGCTGGCCTTCTGCATAAATCGTGTCGAATGCAAGCGAAGATTTTCCGCTGCCGCTCAGGCCGGTAATGACCACCAGTTTATTTCGTGGAATAGAAACGCTGATATCTTTCAGGTTATGAACGCGCGCGCCCAACACTTCAAGCGTTTCATTTTCGCTTTCTGCAATAGGAGGAAGAGTGTGAATATCTGACATGTAAAACAGCTCCTGAAATGGATGTGCAAAGGTAAGGTATTAAGAGGCTTTTTATACTTCTGACAAATTTGTTTTTATTATTTCTTAGTAATTTTAAGCGTATGAAAATGAAGCTGTCAAAAAACACGATGTGATCTGATTTTGATAGTGCGTGTAAAAGAACCGGAAAAGGCATTACCCAAAGAAAAAAATAATTTTCTGATGGTTTCCCCAACCTGTGGAATTCCCCTTGGCGTAGTTTTTGCGTAAAATCTACTATGATGGAGCCAATCCTTTTGCAGTTTATTCTGCTTTTTATACTGGCGATTCCCATAGCCTGCATTGCATGGACAGTGACGCATGAAGAAGTCTTTCGTGAGCCGCGTGAGTTTTGTGTGAGCAAAAGCAAAAGCGGACAAACATTATTCACCCGCAAGTTTTTTTATTTATTCACCTGCGAATATTGCTTCAGTCATTATGTAACAATACTGATCATGGTAATTGCAGATTACAAATTAATTTACGATGACTGGCGCGGGTACTTAATCGGTGGATTTTCGCTGGTGTGGATCGCCAATGTGTATATGACTTTATATTCACGCATACGCATTGACATTAAAAAAGATTAGACCGAAATTGAGCTGGAAGAAAAAGAATTAGAATTGAAAAAGAACGGGGAGTCTAAAAGTTCGGATAAAAAAAATCCGGTGGCAAAATGAAGCCTGTGATTTATACTGTCGGACATTCGGTGCACAAAGCGGATTATTTTCCTGAGCAGATAAAATCTGATCGATGTAAGAAGTGTTGCCGCGAGCAGGTTTAATCCGCAGTTTATTAAATCAAGACTCTCCGCTTTTCTCGGTGATAATTACATCCGATATTTCCAATCTTCATGAAGAATTCGGGGCGCGTCAGAAAATTTCCTTCGCCGACATTATTTGAGGAAAATAATCTGCAGTTAACAATGGCTTTTCGCTTAATGAATGACCGTATCGGTTACGGGCTGGGATAAATACGTAGCAAACTCTATTTCTTCGAAAGATAAGTTTCGCACCGCTCTTTCACGTTCTGGCGGATGTTCATATAGAAGAGGGAGTAATCATACACATGATAATTTTCCCCTTTGGGATAGCCTTTTTTTTCAGGCCGGTGCGACCAGATAATTTCCTGCCCCGAAATTTTCGCATCGACCAATCCTACATCAATCCTGTTAAATTTTTTCGGGACGCTTCCAGGATTCAACGAAGCAGGCGCGGGTGTTGTATCGCTTTTCCAGGTAAGCGGATTGATGCAGGTGTATTCTTTGTAATTCTGGTACGCGGGCGACGTCTCCTGCTTCTTTTTAGGCTCTTTAATTACACTTCCGTACTCCCGCGTATGCCAGGCAACATAACAATTGGTTTGTGAAGCTGAATCACATAACACAATAGTTGTGAAGCTTCCCTTACCGATATTTCCGCCAACGAGATAAGCTGCCACCAGCAATTTTTTCATTTTCGGATCGGTGTCAAAAAAATCGTGCAGCAATTTTTGGGCGAGGAAAGTTCCCTGTGAATGACCTGCAATAATAATCGGCCTTCCGTGATTATAGTTCGTGAGATAATATTCAAAAGCCCGCTTTATATCTGCGTACGCGGTATCAATTGCCAGGGCTCCATTCCCGTCTCCGTTGAGAAATGAAGCCAGAGTAGCTTGCCTGTACCGCGGCGCATACACTTTGCAGCTTTCATTAAAAACGGTTGCCTGCTGGCGCATCGGGAAAACATCTACGAGATGATTGGTGCGTTTATCATTCACATCGGCATTCCAGCTTTTACCTTTGTAATACATGGTTGGATGAATGAAAAACACATCCACTTTCGCGTTCGCCTGGTCTTCCCGGAGAAAAGATCCGTAGGGAACCACATCCGCGCTGTCTTTTACAGTGGGCAAAGCCGCCCAGTTTTTTTCAAGCGAATAATCAGGCAGTGGAGGAGGAGTGTACCGGTGAAAATTCCGGGGTGGCGTAAAACAAGCAGAAAAGAAAAATGCAAAAAAAAATATCGCCGTAAAAATCCGCACTTTCAAATTCATGCGCAAAGATAGATTTTACTACAGATTTTTTTTATAAATCGTATTTCGTATAGCGTACCCCGTACATTTTCTCCCTTACTACTTCTTCTCCACCAACAGCGAATCAGCAAGTTTTTCAGGGAGCGGAAATGATTTCGTGGTGTCAATCGCTTTCGGCCCGGCCGTAGAATCGGCGATGTCGAGACCGTAAAGCTTAACACCTTTTTTAGGAAATAAAATGTAATATGTTTTACGATCGGGATTAGAAAGCGAGCTTTTCAGCAGCCAGGGGTTTAATGTTTTCATCGCCAGGTAATCCGAACCTTGCGAAATGGCGAAAGCGGAAAGATCAGTAATTGAAGAATCCACTTTCACCGCATTTGTCGGTATCGGCCCGAACAAATCACGCTTGCTGAGTTTATAACCGTATGCTTCCGGACGCGAAATTATTTCTTTAAAAGCGAGCAGGCGATAGATGTACATCGCGGTTTCATCATTCAGGTCAAGCTCGTAATAGCTTTGAACTCCTTGCCTTTCCATTTGCCTGTCGAGCGCACCCGGACCATAATCATACGCTGCAGCAGCAAGTGTGTAATTATGATATTTTTTATACGCATCCTTAAATATTTTACATGCGGCTTCTGTTGCTTTTTCAATATTAAAGCGTTCGTCCACCTGGTCATCTACCTGCAGACCATAATCTCTACCCACCGGCGGCATTATTCCCCAGAATCCACCCGAACCCGATTGCGCAGTGGAATTTGTCAGTCCGCTTTCCAGTATCGCAACGTATTTAAAATCGTCCGGAACGCCGTTTCTTTTCAGGATCGCTTCGATCATAGGAAACCATCTCGCAGCTTTTTTATGCAGGATCAATGTAGACGGTTGGAAAAATGCTTTGTTGTAAAATTCTTTTTCCAGCGCTTTTTTTACCCTGTAATTTTCCATCGGCACTTTCTCCCCGCAGAAATTCAGGTCCTTGGGAATCGTTACGCCTTCGAGTTTATAATCAGAAAAAAGCAGGTTTTTATAGTCCGAATCCGAAGTTGAGACATTAAAAGACGAATAAATAAGCTGCGTAATAAGGAAAAGCAGGAAAAATACGGGTAAGGCAAGCAAATGCCGGTACCAGCGGCGACTGAACTTATTCAGGCTTTGCAGGGCCTTCTTCATCTTCTTTCAACGCTGGTTTGGAAACTTTGGTTACCGTAAATAAAGTTGCTAACACCACGAAGATATAGCCCCCGAAAATAAGAATATGCTTCAGGCCCCAATTCACAATCGTCCCCTGAATGACAAAAATCATCATCAGGGAAACGAATGAAATTCCGGCAAATGCAATAGCTACCTGGCTGTCGCTCAGGCCTAAATAAGAAAGGTGGTGGGTCGTATGATCCTTTCCACCCAGCCACGGCGCCTGTTTTCGCATCAACCTGTTAATGATGACAATCGTTGTGTCGCAGATCGGGATAATAAAAGCAAGGATGGTAACTAAAAGCTGTTTGGAATTAAAAATGACGTTGCCGAAATCGGGGCTGTTCCAGAAATAATGGATGCCTATAGCTGCTAGTAAAATTCCGAGAAACTGGCTGCCTGTATCGCCCATAAACAGTTTCGATGGATGCCAGTTGAAGAATAAAAAACCGCTCAGCGCACCTATAACTCCAAGGATCATGATAATATGCACGTTGTAAAAGTCTTTTTTAATATAAAGCATCAGCAACGCTTCTATTAGAATGATAACTGAAACGCTTGCAGTGATGGCGTCCATATTATCCAGCATATTTATTGAATTCATAATGCCGACAACCCAGGCGATTGTAAGCGCGCCATTTAGCAACTCACTTTCAAACATACGTATGGATTGACCGGTGCCGATCAGTATCAGCCCGCAAAGAATCTGCACAAAAAGTTTGAGAAAAGGCTTTGTATTGTAGGCATCATCAGCAAGCCCCATCAGAAAAGCCAGTGTTACAGCGGCAAGCATACCCAGAAGCTGCTTATCCAGCGGCATGAAGCGAAAAGGGAAGAACACGCCGAAGCATGCGATGGAAAGGAGGAAGAGTACAAAAAAGGAAATGCCGCCAACGGCCGGTTTCTGCATGCTGCTCCACCTCACCAGCTCAGGCGCGCCTCTCATTCCCAATGTTCTTGAAAACCTCAGGAACAGGGCATTCAGTAGAAAGGCAAGAATAATCGAGCAGATAAAATATCCAGAATAGATCAGAACCAGATCATTGTTCATAAAAAACAGGCCATGGGGTAGCAAAAACCGCTGCTAATTTACGTAATTGGCGTCGATTTGGTTGCTTTGATATTTGATTCTTTGGAAGATACTCATATCTTTGTTAATCAACTCAACATTGACCTGAATATAGTGCTAATTGACTGCGAATACAAAGCATCCCTTTGTAAAAATTATTAACACGCCGTGCTGTTCTCACAATAGCCGGCAACATTCAAAAATCAAAATGAGAACAACTACTTTTCGTGCCACCATTATTGCGCTTCTCGCATCTGGTGGATTGTTGAACGCTCAGCTTCCGTGCGGTTCTGATGACTACAACCGTCGCCTGAAAGAACAACACCCTGCTGAAGTTGAAGCCGCGCAGGCTCAGCTCGATGCCGATAAAAACTTCATGTTTCAAAATGGTGAAAACCGCGCAGCTGCTACCTACATTATCCCGGTAGTATTTCACATTGTGCACGATTACGGTATTGAGAACATTTCTAACGCGCAGGTTCTCGACCAGATGGCAATCCTCAACAGAGATTTTCAAAAGCTGAACGCGGATACTACTCTTGTCATCCAGGAATTTGAAGGAATTGTTGCCGATGTAAGCGTGGAATTTCGTTTAGCTAATCTCGATCCGGAAGGAAATTGCACAAATGGTATCGATCGCATTCCATCCAAAAAAACAAATAATGGTGACGACGGATCCAAACTTAACGGATGGCCACGTCGTAATTACCTTAACGTATGGGTGGTTAAATCCATCGGAGCTTCCGGTGTTGCGGGTTATGCTTATCAGCCTGCATCAGTAACCGGACTTGGCGCCGCTGTTGACGGAATTATTATTCTTCATGATTATATCGGAAGCATCGGAACAGGCTCACCGAACAACTCACGCGCGCTTACGCATGAAATCGGTCACTGGCTCGATCTTTCTCACCCATGGGGAAATACCAATAGCCCAGGTGTAGCATGCGGTGATGACGGAATTCCTGACACGCCAAAAACAAAAGGATTTAACCTGTTCTGCCCAACCAATTCTTCACAAGCTATCATTTGCGATACTGTAGGCCCGGGAGTTGTTGAGAATTACCAGAATTTCATGGAGTATTCTTATTGCTCCTATATGTTTACAGAGGATCAGGCGCTTGCAATGCACGCTGCGCTTAATTCAAACATATCAGACAGAAATCACCTCTCGACTACCAACAATCTTATTGCAACAGGTACGTATGTTATTGCACCTTCTGTATGTGCGCCTAAAGCAGACTTTCACTCTAATCGCCTTATGGTATGTGAAGGTGGCACAATCACATTCTACGATGATTCATGGAATGGAACTGTGACAAACCGCACATGGTCTTTCCCTGGCGGAAGCCCTTCTACTTCAGCCGTAACCAGCCCGGTTGTTACTTATAATGCAGCAGGTTGGTATCCTGTTACACTTACTGTTTCAAATGTAAACGGCTCTGATTCACTTATCAGGTCAGGTTATATTATTGTCGGCAATCCTTACGGAGAAATTGTCGGACCGATCCAGGAAGGTTTTGATAACAGTCCGAACACATTACTAAACGGATGGTATGTATTGAATTATAATAACGATGGAATTTACTGGCACCAGACAAATGCAGGTTCACTTTCAGGAACAAGCTGCGTTGTGCTTGATAATTACAACAATACAACCGGTGAAATTGATGACCTGGTGTCGCCGCAATACGATCTTCGTTTTATGACTGGAATTACATTGACATTCCGCAGTGCATTTGCTTCACAGGTTCAGGATACAGGATATATCACCGAGAAGCTTCGCGTTTTGGTATCAACTAATTGCGGACAGTCCTGGTCTACACTAACAACAAAACAAGGTTCGACTTTATTGAGCGCAGGCCTGGTACCAGGATACTTCATTCCTACAAACGATCCGCAGATATGGAAGCTCACTACTGTAAACATTGCAGCAACTTATGCGCAGGCAAGAACACGTTTCAAGTTTGAGTGGACAGGTGGACAATACGGTAATCAGTTTTACATTGATGATATCAATATCACAGGAACTAATGTTGGCATCAGCGAAGTAAGCAATGTCTCTTATTTTGATCTTTTCCCTAATCCTGCACAGGACAACAGCTCGATTAAATTTGGCGTGAAAGAATCGCAGCAGGTAAAGATCACTCTGACAGATCTGAATGGTCGTGTGGTAACACAGATCGCAGATGAAAATTTCAGCCAGGGTGAGCATGTTGTGAATTTCTCAACTGCCGGACTTGCTGCCGGAATGTATATGGTAACCGTTGATGACGGTACTACCAAACAAGTAAAGAAGCTCGCTGTAAATCATTAACAGCTTACAAAATAAAGAGGTGTTGTAGATTACAACACCTCTTTTTTATAGCATCCCTCTGCAATTAGTAATAACCCACACCGGAGCCTCTATGCTGCGGCGTTACTTTCAAAAATCATGAGAACAACTACTAAAGTGAGAAACACTTTCATTGCTGTTCTGGCTTCGGCCGGAATGTTGAATGCACAGTTGCCCTGCGGATCTTCGGAGTATAACGAGAGAATGAAACAATCCAATCCGGCTGAGATTCAGCAGGCAGAAGATCAATTGCTGCAGGAACGCAATTTTCTTTTCGGGAATTCCGGCGATGAACGTGCCACCACAGCCTATGTTATTCCGGTTGTATTTCACATCATACATGATTACGGCGCTGAAAATATTTCTGATGCGCAGGTGCTCAACCAGGTTGCAATTCTCAACCGCGATTTTGCAAAGCTCAACGCGGATACCAGCATTATCGTTTCTCCATTCCAGTCCATCGCTTCTTCAGCTGATATTGAATTCCGCCTCGCAACACTTGATCCAGACGGAAACTGCACCAACGGCATTGACCGCGTAGCATCCAAAAGAACATATGCCGCTGACGATGGATCAAAGCTCAATGGATGGCCACGTAGCAAATACCTCAATGTTTGGGTAGTAAGCTCAATCGGCGCGGCTGGTGTGGCAGGATATGCCTATTATCCTTCTTCCGTTACAGGAATGGGAATGACTGTTGATGGAATTCTTATTCTTCACGACTATATCGGAAGCATAGGCACAGGAGCTCCCGGAAGATCACGTGCGCTCACGCATGAAATCGGCCATTGGCTTGATCTTGCTCACACATGGGGAAATACCAATGACCCCGGAGTGTATTGCGGCGATGACGGAATTCCTGATACACCACAAACAAAAGGCTGGACTACCTGTCCTTCTGCAAACGCTTCCAAAGTATGCGATACAGCAGTCGTAGAAAATTACCAGAACTACATGGATTACTCTTATTGTTCTGTAATGTTCACTTATTACCAGAAGCTTGCCATGCACGCAGCACTGACCTCAAATGTATCTGACCGTAATCGTTTGTGGACCACCAGCAATCTTATCGCGACCGGAACTTATGTGCCGGCCACTTCCACCTGTGTACCTGTTGCAGATTTCAACGGCAACCGCACAATGGTTTGCCAGGGAGGTACAATTACATATACCGACTATTCCTGGAATGCAACTGTAACTGCAAGAAGCTGGAGCTTTCCGGGGGGAACACCTTCTACCTCAACTGCCACAAGCCCTGTCGTTACATATAGCACCAATGGCGTTTACCCGGTGTCGTTAACAGTTTCAAATGCTGCCGGCGCTGATTCGATTTCAAAAGTGGGTTATGTGTATGTAGGAGTTCCTTATGCTGAAGTTGTGGCTCCGGTATTCGAAGGCTTTGAAGGCCCACAGGCACTGAGCCATGGCTGGATTGTTCTTAATAACAATAATGACGCAATTTACTGGCACGAAACAAATGCAGGCGCAGCTACAGGCACCATGTCGGCGGTAATTGATAATTATCATAACACAGCAAGTGATGTCGATGCGTTGGTTTCTCCTTTGTATGACCTGCGTTATCTGACCGGTATTCAGCTGACATTCAAATCAGCGTTTGCTTCACAGGTGCAGGATGTAACACGCATCACAGAAAAGCTCAAAATATTTGTTTCCACAAATTGCGGACAAACATGGTCGCTGATATCTACAAAAACTGGAGTGTCCTTATTAAGCGCAGGATTGGTACCGGGTTATTTCGTTCCTACAAATGATCCGCAGCTTTGGAGAACCTCAACTGTCAATATCGCAACCACATACGCGCAGGCACAGGTGCGTTTTAAATTCGAGTGGACCGGCGGACAATACGGCAATGAGTTTTATCTTGATGATATTAATATTACAGGAAACGGAGTCGGAGTGGAGGAAACAGCTTCTGGTTCTTCCTTCGATCTTTTCCCGAATCCATCACAGGATAACACTACCATCCGTTTTGCTTTAACACAACGCGAAAATGTCAAGATCACGATGACTGATCTTGACGGACGTGTTGTAAAAGAAATTTCCAATGGCGAATTCAGCGAGGGCGAACATGTTGTCCCTTTCTCAACTGCTGAACTTGCTTCAGGAATGTATCTCATCACAGTTGATAACGGTACTGCAAGGCACGTGAAAAAGCTTGCAGTAAATCATTGAGAAAAAAGTTTAGAAATAAAAATAAGGTGCTCCAACCATACTGCGGGGCGCCTTGTTTTTTTTTTGCTTAAAACCGGCTCACAAAATCCTTAAATGAATTTCCGGTCATATCTTTTGCAGAAAGCAGGGGAGACGCAATTCCCCAATCGATATTCAGATCAGGATCATTCCATAGTAAAGAACCTTCGGAAGTTTTATTATAAAACCCGGCGCATTTGTAGGCAAAGATCGTGTCTTCCTGCAGCGTCAAAAATCCATGCGCGAAACCTTCCGGAATGTAAAACATGATTTTGTTTTCGGCGCTCAGCTCAATGCTGAAATGTTTTCCGTACGTCGGAGAATTCTTTCTGATATCGACGGCCACATCCAGCACCCCGCCCGCTATAACACGCACGAGCTTTGCCTGCGCGTAAGGTGGATTCTGAAAGTGAAGACCTCTTAAAACGCCCGGTTGTGAAAGCGATTGATTGTCCTGAACAAATTCGGAATGAATGCCGGCTTTCTCAAAAGATTGTTTATTCCAGGATTCGTAGAAGTAACCTCTGCCATCCGCAAAAACTTTCGGATGAATAATAAGCAGATCATTAATGAATGTGTGTTGTATCTCCATCTTTATTTTTTTCCGAATAAGCCGGAAAACCGTCCTTTTTTCTTTGTGCTTTCATCATAGTAGCCATACCCATATCCATAACCGTAACCGTAGCCATATCCATAATTATAGCCATACCCTTTTCGGTCAACATCAACGCCGTTCAGCACCACCGCCAGCTTCTTGATGCCGTTTTCATTATAAAGACGGTCAACGATCTGGATGAAATTGCGCTTGGAATAATCTGCACGGAAAATATACACCGGGTAATCGGCCATCTGGATGATATGAATTCCATCCGTTACCAATCCCACAGGAGGATTATCGATGATGATCAGCTCGTACGATTGTTTCAGGCCTGCAAGGATCTCTTCCATTTTAGCGCTGATGATCAATTCGGAAGGATTCGGCGGAATAGGTCCTGCGGTGATAAAGTCGAGATTTGGAAGCGAGCTGTGCTGTATGCAGTCTTCCGTTTTATCTTTTCCTATCAGCATCGTGCTCATTCCTTTGATATTCGGAACATTAAAGCCCAGGTGAATTTTGGGCTTGCGCATATCCAGATCGAGGATGATGACTTTTTTGCCGGAGTAGGCAATAATGCCTGCGAGATTGATGGCTACGAATGTTTTTCCTTCACCGGAAATAGTGGAAGTTACCGCCATAATCTTCGCGCCTTCGGTGTTGGAAATAAACTGAAGATTGGTGCGCAGCGAACGGAAGGATTCAGCGATGAGCGATTTCGGATTCTTATCGACAAGGAGCTGCGATACCGGAACATTTTGCTTATACCTCGGAATAATTCCAAGCACGCTGATGGAAGCCTGCGTCTGTTTAGAGATCTGGTTGAGAGAAGTAATAGTGTCGTGGAGGAAATAACGGACTACTACAACGATAAGGCTTAATACAACCGCAAGAAGAATGCTGGTAATGATCGTAGAGCGTTTGCTCGGACTAAAAGGGCCTGCGGGAATGCGTGGTTTTTCCAGGACAACATGTTTGGATGTAAATCCTTTTTCTGATATCTGGTATTCGATTTCTTTTTCAATGAATGTGCTTCGGAACTTTTCATTGATATCATATAAATGCTGCAGCGCTGTATATTCTACAAACACATTTTCTGTGCCGGGAAGTTTGGAGCCATAATCTTTCATTTTGAGCATCAAAGCCGCTTCCCTTATTTTCGACTGGTCGATGATCGACTGCACCGTTTTTATGAGCAGTGATTTTTGCACATTGATCTGGTAATCGAATGCCTGTATCTCCGGGCTTGCTTCCGTCACCGACATCAGGGCTTCTCCGCGTTCCATCACCAGGCGGTAAAGATTATTCAAAGGCAACGCAAGCGCCGCGCTGTTTTCTGTTCCCGAGGCAAGAGCGAGCAATGATTTTACATCCACATCTTTCGCAAGCAGGTTCTTTTGAATTTCAATCATCACCTGGCTTTCGAGCTGCACTTTCACCAGCTGATCTTCAATAGAGCCGAAGCGTGTCATGTTGAAGGCGTTTATCTCTTCGTTGTCCCTTATCTTATTTCGTTCACGGAAATCACGGATTGTATCCTCGGTCGCCTGCATTTGTTTTTCGCGGTATTCCAGCTGCTGCTTGATAAATGCAAGCACCTTATTTCCGCTTTCGCTTCTTCGCTCAAGGTCAAACTCGATGTACTCTGCCGTGATGGAATTGACAACATCAAACGCCTTGACCGGGTTGTTGTCGGTAAATGAAATATGGATCGTCTTTGCGGCCTCATTGATGATCGCTACATTAAGCCGCTGGTAATAATTGTCGGCAAGATCGTCGATCAGGTTCAGCACAAAATAATAGGTGTTGTCGCCTGTAGTGTTGAGCATCGACTTCAGCCGTTCTTTATCCATCGTAACCAGCAAAGAAATTTCCGGAAATTCCACCCATTGATTGGCGACAAATTTCTGGCTGCGTGTTTGTCCGAAGAACACATAAGAAATTTCCCCGCTCTTCAGATCAGGATTGAATTTTATATCAAAGCGTGTTCCAAATATCTCCTGCGATTTGACATTGATTCCGACTTTGTAAGGAGACGATTTATAATGCTCGCTGGTTTTGATTTTTCCTTGTGCGTAATAGCTTACTTCGAGTGGAAGTTTTGATAAAACTCTTTTCAGGAAAACTTTGGAGCGGATAACTTCAATGGCTCCAGCAAGCTCATTCTGCTCTTCAAAATCATTAACACCCGCAACATTAAGCACCCGCGCGTTATTCTGATTATTGATCTGCATGGTCGCGTTGGACTCATACTCCGGTTGTGCATAACGCAGGTATAGCCATGAAGCGCCGATTGCAATTCCGAAAAATAAAATGATCCAGATCAGCGACTTTTTCGCGATAAAAAGAAAAAGGCCCAGCTCGAATTCGCCACTGAAATTCGTTAAACGCTCTTTGTAGCGCTCAAGCGTTTCGTTTTTATCGTTAAGCTGTGCCTGCAACATAATTTTGTGTGTTGATTACCTCGTGGTCCTGGTAAACAAAAGATAAAAAGTGAGCAGGCTTGTGGTAAGAGAAAGAATCGGGGTGACTTCGCGCAATGTTTTGGAGGCAAGCTGGCGGCGCGGCTCTACGTAGATAATATCGCCAGACTGCACAACTGTTGAGCCGTCTTTAAGTCCCTGGTCAATTTTTGAAAGATCGAGCTTGTAAACTTTGTATGGATCTTTCGGGTTATAGGTTTCACGGATCAGCTTGATGTTATACGCTTTTCCATCCGTTCTTATTCCGCCCGCAGTAGCAAGGGCCTCAAGCACTGTTGTGTTATTATTGAGCAGCGAAATGATCTTTGCCTGTCCGGGCTCACCGGGATAAACCGTGATGCGTTTATTAAGAACTTTGAGGATCACAAAGGGTTTGACATAATATTCGGAATATCTTTTTTCAAGATAAAGCTCTGCCTCACGGATTGTATAGCCTGTAAGATTTTCAAGCCCGATGATCGGCAGCCTCACAAATCCGTTCGCATCAATAGAATATTCAAATCCCTGGCGAATAAGTGAATTTGCATTTCCGGCGCCGCCTCCCGTCGAGACAATGTCGACCAGCTTAAAACCATCATTCGCAAAAAGACGGAATTCAATAATATCGTTGGGGCCGATAATGAATTCTTTGGCTATCGTAGTGTCTTTTGACAGCGTATCATACTTGTAATGCTTGTCAGCATACAGCATGTTATTAGGGTTAAGAATTCTGCAGCTGTTCAGGAAAAAAAGCATTCCCAGCAAACCAAGTAGAGTAAGCCGGGGGAGCAACATTTTTTTCATAATGAAAGGGCTTGTTTTTTAAGGAATCCCAAAGGTATCAAAAAAGCCCTTAAAAGAGCTATTTCCGGCTCAGCAGCTCCTGATAAAATTCACCCATATCAGCAATGAGCCGGTTATAATGAAAGCGCTCCGAAACCACGGCCCATCCTGCATTTCCGAAAGCCTGCCGCTTTTCCGCATTATGGATCAGCTCAGAAAGATTTTCGGCGAACTGCGCTGTATCTCCCGGTTCGGAAAGCAACGCTGTTTTACCCGGCAGAACCACATTTTCTACTCCGCCAACCTGCGTGGTGACAATTGCGCGTCCGGCAGCCTGCGCTTCGATCAGGCTTACAGGAGTTCCTTCATTCCAGGAAGTAAGGCAAACAATATCGCTTCCTGCAAGCACACGGTCAACGTCTTTGATCCATGAAGTGAATGTCAACGCTTTCTTTTCTGCGTGGTGGCTTTTTTCTGTGCTGAAATCAAATCCAAGCTCGCGGGAAAGCGTTTCAAGCTTCTGCCTTTCTTCGCCATCGCCCACAATAAAAGCGCGGACATTCACCTTTGTTTTTTCAAGCACTGATTTTAATCCGCGAAGAAACAGTTCATGATTTTTAACCGGAACAAGCCGCCCGATGATTACGATGGCGATCTCATTTTCATCAAGAAAATATTCGTTGCGGAAAGCAGCACGTTTTTCATCCTGGTTTTCCCTGAACCGGGAAAGATCGAAGCCCAGCGGAATGATCCTGATTTTTTCAGGCGCACATATCTTATGTTCAAACGCGAGCTCTTGTTTTTGTCTTTCACTTATGGCAATGATCGCGTCGCTTTTTTTTGCGAGATATCTTTCGACCGATTTGAAAACCGCCGTCTTCGTTTTTCCGAAATAAGAATGAAAAACATGACCGTGAAAAGTGTGCAGGATCACAGGAACGTTGCAGGCATCCGCGGCTAATCTGCCAAGCGCACCGGCCTTCGCAGCATGTGTA
>JALYQL010000149.1 GCA_030855855.1 Bacteroidota bacterium
CCTGCATTGGCATTCGATGCTTTCCAGTTCGATGCGCCGGCACATGGGTTCAACGGATCAATTTGTTCGAGCGACCAGCCGCCATCTGCTTTCGCTGCATCCTGGTACCAGCTATCAGAATAGGTAAGGGAATGAATCACCATTCCAGAACCATCGCGGATGGTAATTGTTCCGCCTGTATTTGTCAGCGAAGGAAAGCTTGTAACACCAACAACATTAATTCCCGGAAAGAATGCGGCTGCTGTTGTTGAAGTAAAAACAATAAAGCTGTCGGCAGAAATAACGATTGAAGGCAATGCGCGTACAGTTGTCCCTACGGCAAGCGTCCACCCATTTGTTGAAATCGCATACGAAGTTGTATTGTGCAGCTCGAGATATTCTTCATCCGGCAACAGCACCGGTGGATTCGGATCAGGCATAATTTCATTGATAACCACATCGAATTCGCGCAGCACATGATAAGAGAAGCTTCCAAAGTTTGGAATTGCAGCATTGCCGGCGCAATCGGTAAGGCCTGTGAAAACAAGAGTGTAGGTGTTATTATTTGCAAGCGCAGTGCCGAGTGTTAATGTCGCGCATTGTAATGTTGCCGTATCATACACGAGTGAAACCGGATTTCCGAAAAAGGGCTGGATGTCATAATTAAAAACATTCGTCAATTGTGCAGGATCAATCCCTTCGTTAAAACAAATCATTACATGCAGGCTGTCGATAGCAATAATAGATTGCACAGCGGGCCCAGTTACATCCGGCGAATTATTAAAAACAGCATTCTGAATTCCCGGTGTTCCTCCTGTGGCAAAGGTGGAGGCGATCCAGTTTCCTGCAGGCGCGCATCCGTTACCGGTATTCGGATTAATTAATTCCAGCGTCCAGCCGCCATCTTCTTTTACAGCGTCGCGATACCAGCTCAGATCGAAATTTACAGAATCAACCGGCGTACTTGCGGCGTCAAAAATTTTAAGATTATCTCCTGCATTGTTCAGCGAAGGCCAGGAGGAAAGTCCCATCGTCGGACCAAAAGGAGAAAAGGCAGCAGTGTCTGCATTTGCGCACAGAATGAGATAACTTCCGGCTGCAAGAATGTGCGAGCCTAAAGTACCTGTTGAGCTTCCATCGGTAAATTCCCAACCGCTGAGATCAAAATTATTGCTGCTGCGGTTATAGAGCTCCACAAATTCTGCATTTGGCAAACCGACAACCGGCGAAGGATCCGCGAAAATTTCATTGATCAGCACATCGTGATAAACAGGTATGCTCAATGGAAAGTAAAGGAAATTCGCGGTCTCCGACGTTATTGCATTTGTATTCAGATCCTGAACGTTGGTAACGGTGAGCACATAATTCGCGGCGCTGACAAAACTGTTTGTAAATGTGAGATGCACAATTGAAAAATCAGCACCATCGCGTACTGCGGAAACCGGAACACCGATACCATTGTTCACCGAATAATTTGCTGCAACCTGTGAAGTGGTGAGATCAACATTTTCGTTGAATGTAACATCGAGCGTTGTCGCTGATGTCGGTGTTGCAGAGACAATTGAAGGAGCAGTTACATCGACAATGATCGGCCCGACATAAAAATCGTCATAATAGAAATTGGTAATATTTGAAACGGTGTATTTGCTGAACACACCAAAATAATTGCTGGTAGTATGTGTATTGTCAAACACGTTTCCTTCCGGCAAATAATTGTAGCCGCCTGTTATGTCGGAATACAAATTCCAGTTTCCTGCGGCGTCGCGTGTGATTCTTATCCGCAGCACATTATTCGTAGCCGCGCAATGTCCGTTTATGCCATCAATGATTTTGGTGTGTGTTGTTCCGCTTTGTTCCCAGAGATCTACGCTGTCGAACGAACCATTTTCTCCAAGGCGTACGTAATAACCATTAACCAATCCGGTAAGCGCTGCAATATCCGACATGAGATAAATGCGCATATTATTATTATCCGAAGGCGCGAAATTCTCACGCACCCAGAAATTCCATTCTGTATTCGCCACTGACGAGCTCAGCATGGAAAGGTAGGAGGTGTCGGGCGCTGTTCCGTTGAGCTGCAGCTGGAACCCGGCATTTACGAGATACTGTGAATTATCTCCCGACCATGTCGGCGTGTTGGTAAAATCGCCGTCAGAAAAATTATCGATGAGCTGCGCGTTGGAAAAAATTCCAAGGCACATGGCCGTTGAAAGAAGCAATTTCCGGAGAGAGGAGAGGTTGAAAAACATGGAAAGTAAAGATAAGTTATTCTGGAAGGGAGCGAGGAAAAAATGCCGGCTTTTTTTGTCCTGCTTCCAATGATAACCCGGAAATTAAATAATGGTTAAATTACCTGCTACTCAGAACAGAACCGGCATGAATTTTTTATTAAAATGCGGTATTGGCCGGCTTTCCCGTTTGCTATAATTTGTAGTGCGGGAGGAAACGAACCGTGTGGTGCAGAATTGCCGTCGCGTTTTTTCTTGTGTAAGGCGGTGGAATTTATTTTAAACAACTTCTAAGCTCCGATTTTGAAAGTCACGCCTGCATTCACAAACGACACACTATAACCAACTTCTAAAAAAGCGCCGAGCTTATCAAGAAAATAATAGTTTGCGCCGGCGTGTACCGACCAGGCGAAAATTTTCTTTTGTGTTTCAAGGGGATTGCTCGGACCATACGGTGAAATGGTGGTGAGGTTTTTGCTTAGCCGTGAATGTTAAAGTTGCAGGTACAAGTTATTAAAAACGCAGTTGAAGTAATATAATTCCTATGAACTCACAGGGGTTCCGGGGATCTTGCTTCTTTCATTCCATGCGGTTTTTCCCGGCTTCTGCTTCTTTATTCAAAAAAAAACGCCATTTTTGCGCCATGATTAATCACAGCAAGAAACGTAAGGTAAAGAAACCATCTATCTAAGGAAAGGTAGCCTGCGTATAATGTGTATCATAAGCAGCGGCCTTTCCAGAGTGGAGAGGCCTTTTTAATGTAAGATGTACGATTTAAAAAATTTCCAGCCACATATCAAATCGTACATCGTAATTCGTACATCGTAAATCTTTTTTATGAAAGTAGCAGTCGTAGGTGCAACCGGTTTAGTCGGCACAAAAATGTTGCAGATCCTGGAAGAGCGGAATTTTCCGGTTACAGAATTAATTCCTGTTGCTTCGGAAAGATCGGCGGGAAAAGAAATTTCTTTTAAAGGAAAGAATTATAAAGTCGTCACTGCCGATGTTGCTATTTCCATGAAGCCGCAGCTGGCTTTATTTTCTGCTGGCGGAAGCACATCGCTGGAATGGGCGCCTAAATTCGCGGAGGCGGGAATTACGGTGATCGATAATTCTTCGGCCTGGCGGATGGATCCTTCGAAGAAGCTGATCGTTCCGGAAATTAATGCGGATGCTTTGACAAAAGAAGACAAGATCATCGCGAACCCGAATTGTTCTACGATACAAATGGTAGTCGCGCTGAATCCGTTGCACAAAAAATATAAAGTGAAACGGATTGTTGTCAGCACGTATCAATCGGTGACAGGAACAGGGAAAAAAGCGGTTGATCAATTGATGAATGAACGCGCCGGAACAAAAGGAGAAATGGCTTATGCTTACCAGATTGACATGAACGCTATTCCGCATATCGATGTGTTCATGGACAATGGTTATACGAAGGAAGAAATGAAGATGGTGAATGAAACGAAAAAGATCATGCGTGATGATTCAATTCGTTTGACTGCGACAACTGTTCGTATTCCGGTCATGGGCGGGCATTCTGAATCCGTAAACGTTGAATTTGAAAATGAATTTGATTTAATGGAAGTCCGCAGCATTCTTGAAAACGCAGATGGTGTAACGGTGATCGACGATGTAAAAAATCTCCATTATCCGATGCCGCTCATTCACGCGCATGATAAGGATGATGTGTTTGTTGGAAGATTACGTCGTGATGAAACACAAGCGAAAACATTGAACATGTGGGTGGTTTCTGATAATCTCAGGAAAGGCGCTGCTACGAATGCGGTGCAGATTGCGGAATACCTGGTGGAGAAGGGGTTGTTGTAGTCAGCCTTCGAAACGCATTTCTGTTCTTGTCCGCCTTCGATACATTTTTCGCTAAGGGAAATTGTATTTCAAAAGATGATTTTTCTAGCGAAAAACACTCAGTCTGACAAGAGAGAGATTTTCTTTTTTTTCAGCCTTCGAAACGCATTTCTGTTTTTGCCCGCCTTCGATAGACTTCGTTAGTTAGTCTGATAAGAGAGTGATTTTCTTTTTTGTCAGACTGAGTGTTTTTCGCTTGACGATGTTCTTTTAGATACAATTTCCCCCAGCGAAAAATGTATCGAAGTCTGACAAAAACAGGCAGGCCAAGAAGTAATTTTTTTTACTTTATC
Source organism: Bacteroidota bacterium (assembly GCA_030855855.1). GTDB lineage: Bacteria > Bacteroidota > Bacteroidia > Palsa-965 > Palsa-965. Next base: position 4,370 of record JALYQL010000149.1, read on the forward strand.
TCTCCTTTATCTTGAGGAAAAACATCACTTATCTCTGCGGTTTTTTCTTCCGGCTTTTCTACCAGCTCCAAATCACCGGGCTCGATTTTGTTTTCTTCAGGCTCCACTGCTTCAGGTACAAATTCAGGCCAGCGGCGGAGCATATCGAACATTCCTACGCCGAGCGCGGCTGATAATCCTAACACGATCCAGACTTTGCCTGCGGGGAGGGGGTGAATGTCTGAGAAAAGTGAGAAGTAGGTTAGCAGCAGAAAAACGGAAATGAGGAATGTCACAATGCCGAAGAAAACGTTTGTGCCGAGGACTTTTCGTCTGCTCAGGCTCACCGTTTGTTTTCCGAAAAGGCGGCGTTGAAAAAGTATCAGCAGGAAAACGCCGACAGAGATTGCAGCATCCGCGATGTTAAATACGGGACGGAAGAAAAGAAATTCTTCTCCTCCCCAGATCGGAAATTTATCAGGGAATGTTCCGGAAATAACCGGGAAGTAAAACATGTCCACGACTTGTCCGTGCAGCATTCCGGCATAGCCGCCTTCTTTTGGAAATGCGTGCGCTACATTCTGTTCCCACGGATCGCTGCTTTCGAAAATCTTTCCGTAGAATACGCTGTCGATAATATTACCAAGTGCACCTGCAAAAATCAGTGCGACACACACGATCAATAAAGGGCGTACATTCTTCTTAAAAAGTTTGTACATATAATAACCGATGCCGGCCACAGCAGCAAGACGGAATAATGTGAGCAACACTTTTCCCCACGTTCCATCACCGATCACCCAACCAAAAGCCATTCCCGGATTTTCCACAAAATGCAGGTAGAACCAATCGCCGGAAACTTTATGCGCCTGCCCGATATACATATTGGTTTTGATCCAGATCTTGATAGACTGGTCTATGAATAAAACGGAAAGGATAATTGCGAGAGCTTTTTTCAAGAGGGTACGAATTACGAATTTTACGAATTTACGAATAATGAATAGCTGCGAAATTACGAATAACGATCTCATGAAAGAGGTTAAAAGACGGAAATAGAAAAAGGCCCATTAAAGAGCCTTTTCCATTCGTATTTTCGTAAAATTCGTAATTCGTACCCTTCTACCGGTTCTGGCTAAGTTTTGCGTCAATGCTCAGAGTAGCGTGTGGTACGCTGCGCAGACGTTCTTTAGGAATCAGTTTTCCGGTTACGCGGCAGATTCCGTATGTTTTGTTTTCGATACGGATGAGTGCGTTTTTCAGGTTCTGGATATATTTTTCCTGGCGTGCGGCCAGGTGAGCGGTTTCTTCTTTGGAAAGAACATCAGAACCATCTTCGAGCAATTTGAAAGTCGGAGAAGTGTCATCTGTTCCGTGATCGTCCTTGTGAGAAAGCGTGTTTTTCAGCAACTCGTAATCGCGGCTGGCTTCATCGAGCTTGTGTACAATAAGCCCTTTGAATTCTTTCAGCTCGAGGTCTGAATAACGTGTGCGGTTATCTACCGGACCTGGTTTTGCTTTGTGGGCAACCGGATTTGGCTTCGTAAAAGCGAATGGTTTAGAAGTAGCAACTGTAACAGGAGCAACTTTTTTAGCCGGTGCTTTTTCGGGCGCGGACTTTTTAGCCGGTGCCGGTTTTTTAACTGCAGCAGGTTTTGGCGCCGATTTTTTCGGAGCAGCTTTCGCCGTTGGCTTTTTCGCCGCGGGTTTACCTGCTTTAGGGGCAGGTTTTGATTTAGCTTTTGGTGCGGCCTTTTTGGCAGCCCCGGATTTTTTAGCCGGAGCTACCTTTTTAGCCGTATTAGCTTTTACTTTCTTAGCCATCGTAATTTTTATAATCAATCAATTAAAAATGATCAAATGCACCGCGAGTATCGTTATCGCTGGTGTGATCGTCGTTATCATTTACTTCCGGAGCATCTTCCGAACCGTTAATGTCAATAGTTGGCTCATCGTCGTTCATGATGTCATCATTCACAACCGGAGGAGCTGGCTTTGGCGCCGGAGCTGGTTTCTGTGCAGCTGGCTTAGGAGCCGGAGCCGGTTTTGGAGCCGGAGCTTTTTTAGCAGGCGCAGGCTTAGGAGCTACAGCTTTCTTAGGAGCCGGTGCAGCTTTTTTGGCAACCTTTTTCGGAGCTGCCTTTTTCGCAGCAGGCTTCGATTTTTTAGCTGCTTTTTTCGGAGCTGCTTTTTTAGCTGCAGGCTTCGATTTTTTAGCTGCTGCTTTTTTCTTTGGGGCCGGTTTTTTCTTGGCAGCCTTCTTAGCAGTTTTTTTCACCGCTTTTTTTGCTGCCTTTTTAGCGGCCTTTTTCGGAGCTGCTTTTTTCGCTGCTCCGCCTTTTTTCGCCTTTTTAGCCATGGGTGTGTGAAGTTTTAATTGTGTTTTGTGATGTGTATTAAAGTTTTAATCTCATCATCCACTTCTACTGTGACTGCTTCTTCTTCAAGAATATCATTCACAAGCTCGAGTGTACTAGCTAGAGTTTCAGAGCAAATATAATTGAAATTGTTTCTCACAGCAGTAGCAAGCGTTTCATGTGATTTAATCTGCACATCAATACGGTCCGTAACCGCGTATTCTTTGTCCTTCCGGATGTTCTGAATGCGGTTCACAAGCTCTCTTGCAAGGCCTTCTTCCTTCAATTCAGGGCTTAATGTAACATCCAAAGCTACGGTAAAACGACCGTCAATCGCAACAAGCATCCCCGGCAGGTCGTCTACAAGTATCTCAACCTCAGCACGTTCTATGTTAATTGTTTCCCCTTCTACGGTTAAATCGAAGTTTCCGTTACGTTCCATGGCGGCAATATCGGCCTGGCTGAAATTCGCAAACGCCGCTGCTGCCGCTTTCATGTGCCTGCCCAGCTTTTTTCCCAATAACTTAAAATCAGGCTTGATTTTTTTGACAAAAACACCCGCTTCGGTCACATATTCGAGCGTTTTGACGTTGGTTTCGGCCAGGATAAGGTCCTTAACAAGCTCCAAACGGAACTGAAATTGAGTATCGAGCACGGGAATCATGATGCGGTTTAAGGGCTGACGGACACGGATATTCACCTTTTTACGCAACGAAAGCACCAGCGAAGAGAATTTTTCGGCAAGCTCCATGCGTTCTTCCAACTCCGTGTCTATTAAGGTATCAGTTGCTTTTTTGAACAACGTAAGATGAACCGATTCGGGCTTGTCTGCTTTGTTTTTTGCTCCGCCTTTTAAATTTAAATACAACCAGTCAGCAAAAAACGGCGCGAACGGACTCATTAATTGTGCAACTGTATCAAGACATTCATACAATGTTTCGTATGCAGCTTGTTTATCGCGCGTCATTTCACCTTTCCAGAAACGACGGCGTGAAAGTCGAACGTACCAGTTGGATAAATGTTCATCCACAAAATTTTCAATCGCGCGCGCTGCTGGAGTCGGATCGTAATCGTCGAGGCGTTCAGTGACCAATTTCACCAATGAATTTAATCGTGAAATAAGCCACCGGTCAAGCTCCATACGTTCGGAAACGGGAACGAGATTATTTTCATCGAATTCAAACTCATCGATGTTCGCGTATAAAGCGAAGAAGCCGTACGTATTATAAAGTGTGCCCAAAAATCCGCGTTGCGACTGCACAATTCCTTCGGTGTCGAACTTCAGATTGTCCCACGGCGATGCATTTGTCACCATGTACCATCGTGTAGCATCGGCGCCGTATTTTTTTAATGTTTCGAACGGATCAACGGTATTGCCAAGACGTTTCGACATTTTATTGCCGTTTTTGTCGAGCACCAATCCGTTTGAAATAACGTTTTTGTAAGCGACCGAATCAAAGCACATCGTGGAAATAGCGTGCAATGTATAAAACCATCCACGTGTCTGATCTACGCCTTCAGCAATGAAATCTGCAGGAAACGCCGCCCCACCCCGGCCCTCCCCTGTGGAGAGGGAACGGGTGTGGCCGTCAATTAATTCTTTGTTCTCAAACGGGTAATGCAATTGTGCATACGGCATCGCGCCAGAGTCAAACCAGACATCAATGAGATCTGGTTCGCGGAATAATTTTTTTCCGTTTCGTTCTAAGAAAATATCATCCGCATAAGGACGATGCAAATCAAATGTGTTGTAATTCGCTTTCGAAAAATCGCCCGGCTTAAAATCTGCCAATGGATTTTTCGTCATGAAACCCGCTTTGATCGAACGGTCAATTTCGTTTTTCAATTCTTCAGCAGAGCCAAGACAAACGATCTCTGTATGATCTTCGCTTTTCCATATCGGTAAAGGAATTCCCCAGAAACGGGAACGCGATAAATTCCAATCCTGTAAATTATTCAGCCATTCACCAAAACGACCTGTTCCTGTTGATTCCGGTTTCCAGTTGATGGTTTTATTCAACTCAGCCATGCGCTCTTTTTTCGAAGAGGCTTTGATGAACCATGAATCGAGCGGGTAATATAAAACCGGCTTGTCTGTTCTCCAGCAATGCGGGTAATTATGCTCGTACGTTTCTTTCTTGAATAATTTTCCTTCGTTCTGCAATTTCAAAACGATGCGCTCATCCACGCTGAGGTAATTCAACTTTGAAGTGTCCTTGATGAGAAACTTCATGTATTCTTTCTG
>JALYQL010000276.1 GCA_030855855.1 Bacteroidota bacterium
CTCCGCAGGAGGGAAATATTATTAACAACTTCCATACCAACAAAAAACAAGCTCCGCAGGAGGGAAATATTCCGCGGAAGCAAAATACTATTATCAATCCTGTTCAGATAAAAACAGCTCCGCAGGAGGGAAATATTATTACAACCTCCATACCAACAAAAACAAACTCCGCAGGAGGGAAATATTCCGCGGAAGCAAAATATTATTATCAATCCTGTTCAGATAAAAACAGCTCCGCAGGAGGGAAATATTATTAACAACTTCCATACCAACAAAAAACAAGCTCCGCAGGAGGGAAATATTCCGCGGAAGCAAAATATTATTATCAATCCTGTTCAGCTAAAAACAGCTCCGTAGGAGCGAAATGTTTTTAAAAACCTCCATACCAACAAAAAACAAGCTCCGTAGGAGCGAAACTACCGCACAGCTGCGATTGGCATGAGCGACGTGCAACAACTCACTTCTTCGCTTTGTTTTGCTCAATAATTCCTTTCAATGTCTCTTCATTAAATTCAGCTTCACTGAGAATTTTAATGATGAACCCGGTCTTCATCTCCGTGTAAAGATCAATATCCCGGTTAAATTCTTTTGCAAGATTAGTTTTCAGCTCACTATATTGTTTTGCTTTTTCAGGATGGGCGCGCAGGTGATCACGGACACACAAGTGATTTCTCAGGCTGACACCATTTTTTAAATTAAGTTATACATGGTGATGCGGCCAAATGGAATTGCTTCCATCATCCGGCGTTAATTCTGAGTTGCGTGAAAAAGCTTCTCTTCCGATAATTCCGAGATTTTCGAGATGTGAATAGCCGGCTTTTTTCAGCCTTTCAATAACCGGCTCCAAATCATTTTGTGAATCAACAACGAGATCAATATCGATTATCGGTTTCGCTGCCAGTCCTTCAACCGAAGTGCTGCCGACATGATGAATTTCAATAACAAGACCACCCGTTAAATTTTCATACGCTTTTTTCAGCTTCCCGAAAAATAACGGCCATTCTGCCGAATAAGGTTGTATGATAATTTCGCTTGTCATTCATCCCGTTTTTATGCCGTTAATCGAAACAAAAATGCCATTGAGAAGGCCAACGTTTGTATTGAGGCTCTTTTTCTTATTTTGTACAAAATTACTCTCCTCTTATGAAACGATTTCTCAGCACAATTTCGGCATTTTTGTTCGGAACTGCATTTCTGCTCCAGGCGCAGAATACCATCACCCTCGACGATATTTACAAAAACAACACGTTCAAAGCGGAATATGCCAATGGTGGAATTTCGATGGGCGATGGTGAACATTACATGACCTTCGGCGCTACTGAAGATGATAAGAAAGAAATGGCGCTCATGAAATTTGAATACAAAACCGGCAAAAACGTTGGCGTCCTTTTCCGCCTGAGCGAACTGGTGCCGGAAGGAAAAGCCGATCCTGTTGAGCTTGAAGATTTCGAATTCAGCCCGGATGAAACCAAAGTGCTGATCGCGACGGAGCAGGAAAATATTTACCGGTATTCTACGAAAGAAAACAATTTTGTTTTTGACCTGAAAACAAAAAAAATGATTGCGCTTTCTGAGAATGGAAAACAACGGCTGGCGAAATTTTCTCCGGATGGAAAAAAAGTTTCTTTCGTGCGCGACAACAATATTTTCATTGTCGACCTTGCCACAAGAATAGAAACACAGGTTACCACTGATGGCGCATGGAACAAGATCATCAATGGCGGAACTGATTGGGTGTACGAAGAGGAATTCGCCTTACCAAATGGTTTGTACTGGTCGCCCGACAGCAAAAAAGTGGCGTATTACCGCTTTGATGAAAGCCGTGTGAAGGAATTCCAGATGACGATGTATAACACCGGATTATATCCTGAGCCATATTCGTATAAATACCCGAAAGCCGGCGAAGAAAATTCGGTAGTGTCAATTCACATTTATGATCTTGGGGCGAAAAAATCGATCACGGTAAATACGGGTGATGAAACCGATCAATACATCCCGCGAGTGACGTGGACTACTGATGCGAACACGATTGCATTTATCCGCATGAACCGTTTGCAGAATAAAGAAGAGCTTCTTTTTGCCAATGCCGCTGACGGAAGCTCGCGCGTGATCTACACGGAAACAAGCGATACGTACCTGGAAGTGTATGACCCGATTGTTTTTCTTCCGGATGGAAAATCGTTTTTATGGACGAGCGATAAAGACGGCTGGGTGCATGAATACCAGGTCGGCATTGACGGAAAAGTGATCCGCCAGATTACCAAAGGCGAATGGGACATTACAGATATTTACGGCTACGACACAAAAACTTCCACATTGTTTTACCAATCAAATGAAGGAAATGCGAATCAGCGCATTGTCTATTCTATAAAGCTGGATGGCAAAAACAAAAAGAAGCTTTCCCAAAAAGACGGCAGCAATGTTCCCACGTTCAGCGAAGGAATGAAGTATTTCATTAACACGTATTCGAATGCAAATACTCCTTACTACATCACGCTTAATTCGGCAGACGGAAAAGAAATAAAAGTGCTTAAAGACAATGCGAAGCTTGCAAAAGTGACTGCTAATTACGGTTTTTCTAAGAAGGAATTTTTTACAGTGACCAATCGCGATGGTATTTCGCTCAATGGCTGGATGATTAAACCGGAGAAAATGGAAGCAGGCAAAAAATATCCTGTGCTGCAGGTTGTTTATGGCGGTCCGGGCCACAATATGGTTGTTGACCAATGGGAAGGCAGCGCGTTGTACTGGCACCAGATGCTGGTTCAGCAAGGTGTGATCGTTGTTGCGGTGGACAATCGCGGGACGGAATACCGCGGGGCTAAATTCAAAAAATGCACTTACGGACAAATGGGAAAGCTCGAAAGCGCTGACCAGATTGATGTGGCGAAATACCTGGGCACGCAGCCTTACGTTGACAAAAACCGCATTGGCATCTGGGGCTGGAGCTACGGCGGATACATGTCGAGCCTTTGCCTTGCCGTTGGCGCGGATGTTTTCAAAATGGCCATTGCAGTGGCGCCGGTAACGAACTGGCGTTTTTACGATTCCATTTACACAGAGCGTTACATGGGACTTCCGAAAGACAATGCGCGTGGTTATGACGACTTTTCGCCGGTCAATAATATGGAAGGAATGAAAGGAAAGCTGCTGCTGATCCACGGAACCGGTGACGATAATGTGCATTTTCAGAATTCTGTTGAGCTGGTGAATGTGCTGGTGGAAAAGAACAAGCAATATGAATTCTACATGTATCCCGACAGAAATCACGGAATCCGCGGTGGAAATACGTCAATGCATCTTTATACGAAGATGACGACATTTATCCAGACAAATCTGTAAATCAACCAATTGTCAATTCAAAGTCGCCGGTTTTCGCAGTGGCGCTTTGATTCTTGGCAAACTTGTTATCTTCGTCACTCTCCGAGGAGTCCTTCGGACAACTTTAAATAATCATAAAACCGATATGTCAGAAGTTACCACCAAACCACATCCAAAAGGTCTGTACCTGCTGTTTGCCACAGAAATGTGGGAACGTTTCAATTTTTATGGAATGCGGGCTATTCTCAGCTTATTCCTTATTAATGCGTTAGCATATTCCGATGCAGAATCTTCCGTTATCTATGGTGGATTTTTAGGACTTTGTTATCTCACTCCGATGTTGGGTGGATTCGTTTCAGATCGTTGGCTGGGAAACCGTAATTGCATTGTGCTCGGAGGACTCACCATGGCAGTCGGTCAGTTATTGTTGTTTGCCAGTGCAGTGACTTTTGCAACGGATGTCGACACAGCAAGAACGATTACATGGATTGCACTTGGTGTAATTATTCTTGGAAACGGATTCTTTAAACCGAACATTTCTTCTATGGTCGGAAGTCTTTACCCAAAAGGTGATAACCGTCTTGATTCTGCATTCACTATTTTCTATATGGGAATTAACCTTGGAGCATTCCTTGGTATGACCATCTGCGCAATGCTTGGCGATGTAAAAGATAAAGTGGGTATCCGCGACATTTCGGCTTTCAAATGGGGATTCCTCTCAGCTTCAATTGCAATGGTACTCGGGGTGATCATCTTCCAGCTTTACCGTAAGAAATACATTGTTACTCCTGAGGGAAAAGCGATCGGTGCAAAACCATCAAAAGCTGGTGATGAAGGACACGTAGAGCAGGCCAAATTCTCGAATATGGCTGTCGGTGGCGCTGTTGTTGCGCTGGCAGGATTAATGGTTCTGTTCAACCAGGTTTTCGGACAAAACTTAATTTATGCGTTTATTTACGCCAGCGGTCTTTCGCTTGCAGGACTTATTCTTACTGACAAGGCGCTCACCAAGCCGGAACGCGATCGTATCTGGGTAATTTATATTATCGGCTTCTTCGTAATTTTCTTTTGGGCTTGTTTCGAGCAGGCAGGTTCTTCGCTAACCTTTATTGCTGACAGACAAACAGACACAAATATTTTGGGATGGAATATGCCACCAAGTCTTGTGCAAAATTTCAATTCTATTTTCGTCATCATGCTTGCGCCATTATTCGGCGGGCTTTGGCTTTGGTTAAGCAAGCGCGGAAAAGAACCGATTTCACCGGTAAAACAGTCGATCGGTTTGCTTTTAGTGGCTTTAGGTTATCTGATCATCGCGTTCCAGGTTAAAGGTCTTGGTGGCGCGAAACTTGGCATTATCTGGCTGATCATTCTCTATTTTGTTCACACCATGGGTGAACTTTGTCTTTCGCCGATCGGTCTTTCATTGGTTTCGAAACTTGCGCCGCAACGTTTTTCTTCTTTGTTGATGGGCGTGTTCTTCCTTTCAAATGCATCCGGTTATGCATTGGCAGGAACACTCGGGGCATTGTATCCGTCAGACGTAAAAATGATCCGTGAAGCTGATGCTGCGGAATTCAAGTATGTGCTGATTCCTGCACACGATACTATTCCTGAACGCACCATGAGGGTAAAGAACGACAGCGCATACATGGCGTCGCAGCAAGAGCCTTCGGAAATTTATAGAACCAATTTTGATCTTGTTGTTCCGGCCGGCGAAAAAGATACTATGCTCGTTCTCAAGTCCGGACAACCGAGCTGGTCGTATGAATTAGATCACGTAAAAAATGAAAAAGGTGATTCTGTGTATGTTTTGAAATCGTTGAAGAATAATTTCAACCAGGAAAATTTCAGCATTCCATTGTACAAGTTTAAACAGATCCTGAATGTTGCTGTCAAAACGAAAGGTGACAATGCTGATGAACAAAAGAAAATTGATCTGAAATGGAAAGAAAATTCGGCGGATCGTCACGTGCTCTACGGCTTCAGCGCTGATGGCAAAGAGATCATGGTGCTTTCGAAAGGAAAATTAAATATCTGGACGATGGATCCGGTGAAACCAACTTTTGCAGGTTTCACGATCCACAATCTTTACGAATTCTTCATGGTTTTCGTTCTTCTGCCCGGAGTTGCAGCATTATTATTATTCTTACTTACACCAATGCTTAAGAAAATGATGCATGGTGTCAGATAAATAAAATTCAACCCAAAAACCAACAAATCCCAAATTCACTTATCAAAGTAATTTGGGATTTGTTTTTTCTATTAATAACACCCCTAAATCACAAGATTTTTTCTCTTTTCAATCACCCAGTCACCAAATCACCCAGTCACCAAATCACCAAATCATCCAGTCACCAAATCAATCTTGAATTTTGAATAGTATGTCAGCAGAAAAAAAAGAATTTCAACCCTACATTCCGGCAAGCACAATAATGCCTGAATTTACTTTCCGCGCAGTTATTCTCGGTTGTATTTTCGGCGTCATCTTCGGCGCGGCGAATGTTTATCTCGCATTAAAAGCAGGATTAACCGTCTCCGCCTCTATTCCGATTGCGGTGCTTGCCATTTCTCTTGGCAGAAAATTTCTGAAGACAACAATTCTTGAAAATAACATTATTCAAACCACCGGTTCTGCAGGCGAATCAATTGCTTCGGGTGTTGTGTTCACACTTCCGGCTTTTCTTTTTCTCAGCGCTGATGCACACGGAGAAATTTATTTTAATTACTGGACCATTCTTTCGCTTGCAGTGATCGGCGGATTGCTTGGCACGTTAATGATGATTCCATTGCGTCGTTCGCTCATTGTGAAAGAGCATGAAAATCTTCCTTACCCGGAAGGAACTGCTTGTGCGCAAGTATTGGTTGCCGGCGATAAAGGCGGGGATTTTGCGAAGACCGCTTACCTCGGATTAGCAGCTGCCGTTACCTATGCTTTTCTGCAAAAAGTTTTTCATGTTATTGCAGATGTTCCAACCTATTTAATTTCACAGAAGAATAAGTTCATGCCTTCCGCCCGACTCGATTGCGAAATCACCCCGGAATATCTTGGTGTAGGTTATATCATCGGGCCAAAAATTTCAGGGCAATTAGTTGCCGGCGGCGTATTGGCCTGGCTCGGATTAATTCCATTGCTCGCGTTTCTAATTCCGGGCGATATTATTGCCGCCCAACAAGTGAAATTAGGATTTCTAAAAAGTCTTGCCGATGCAAGCGGTGGTGCTGGTGGATGGGATCCTTTAACACATACATTCGCTGATACAGCTGAAGCAGTTTATAAAGCGTACATCCGACAAATTGGTGCGGGTTGCGTGGCGGCGGGCGGATTTATCACGCTTATAAAAACGCTTCCAACAATTATTATTTCTTTCAAAGATGGATTAACCTCGATGAAAAATCGTGAACCTGCTTCATCCAAAAAAAGAACCGATCGCGATTTATCCATTAAAGTAACACTGTTCGGCTGCGCGATTCTTGTCGTCATCATCGCACTATTACCGAATCTGCCAACGGTTGGAATCTTAGCAAAAGTGTTGATTGGAATTCTTGTCATCGTTTTCGGATTTTTCTTTGTCACCGTTTCAAGTCGAATTGTTGGCCTTATCGGATCAAGCAATAGTCCGGTTTCAGGAATGACAATAGCAACGATCATGGGTACCTCATTAATTTTTATCGCCTTCGGATTATCAGGAAAATTGTTTGAACCTGCGGTGCTTGTTGTAGGAAGCTTGATTTGTATAGCGGCAGCAAATGCAGGAAACACATCACAGGATTTAAAAACCGGCTTTCTCATTGGTGCTACACCGAAATCACAGCAGATTGCACTCTTTATTGGTGCCATAGTTTCCACCTTTGTCATCGGACTTGTAATAAGCTTGCTTGATACACCATCACCTGAACAATTAGCCAAGGGAATTACGCATGCAATCGGACAAAAAGGTTTGGAAGCGCCACAAGGAACATTAATGGCAACATTAATAAAGGGTTTACAAGGTGGCGATCTCGACTGGCAGTTTGTAATGGTTGGAGTGTTCATTGCCATAACAGTTGAATTAATGGGCGTGAATTCCCTTTCCTTTGCTGTCGGTGCTTACCTGCCGCTTTCCACTACGCTTCCGATTTTCGCAGGAGGATGTGTAAAAGGAATTGTAGACTGGAGAGCTAAACGCAAAGGCGAAGAACCTGAAGAAGGTGAATTGGGAAAAGGCAGCTTATTTGCAACCGGACTTGTAGCAGGCGGTGCGCTGATGGGTGTCATTGCCGCGATCCTGGTAGTTGTTGCAGAAAACAATAAAACGTCACCCGGCGATGCAAGCTTTATGGATAAAATGAATGTGAGTGAAAAGCTTAAAGGAGCTATCGGAAGCGGAACTTATGGGATTATCGGGATAGTGTTCTTTGTCGCACTTGCCTTCCTGCTCTACCGCGTCGCGACGAGAAAGAAAACGAAGTCTGAGCTAATGCTCTGATGAATTACCTCTTATAGCCGGAAGGTAATTCAAAATCTTTTTCAGCAGCCGCCTGCCACAACGGTGGAAGACCGATCTCATTCCTGTAAAAATCTATGGAATCAAGGTTCGCGATCTTTCCCAATTTTGCAGGATAACCTTCAATATATTCACCGTACTTCTGTGGTATTTTCTCAACGTATGCACGTTGTCTGTCGTACCAGAAAGCATAACCAGCAGGTGAAAGTTTGCCAGCGTTCATAGTCGCTTGTAAACAGGAATCGATGAACGGCACATACTTTTGATTTTCATCATACAAATGATAAATCAGTAAGCATAAAGGAGGAACTTCATTCGTCTTTACCGCATTAATAAATTCACTAATATTTACAGAATCAGTAATGTGACACAACTTTTCTTTTTCATAAGGCGATAAAGATTTCGTAATAGCTTCAGAGCGCACAAACTGATCAATGGTTTCATATTTTTTCAGCTGCATCCTGCCGGACATTTGCGCCGCAATACTTTCATAATACCTGCGTTTTAAATCCGGCAACTCTTTGCGGACGACTGCAACAATTTTATCGCCGAGTATACGCGTTGCCCAACTTTCCTCATCGATGTACAGGTAACCTTTAATCACTGCCTTTCGAAGATATTCAATTGCTAAAGTTGTATCCGACAGTTTTACATAACAAATCGAGGCCACAAGGAAATCATTATTGTCAGGGAATTTCTCGTTACCGTTTTCTTCCATCCATTTAAAGTGATCAAGAGCTTTTGTGTAATTCTTATTCGCTTTGTATTCATATTGAAAATCATTGGAATGAGAGAAGTAAGATTTGAAGTTGAATTCATTTTTCTGCCCGGTTTTAAAGCCCGCAATAACAAGCAGCAGTATCAAGGAAGGAAATAAAATATGGGAGTAAAAGTTCGTTTTCATGCGTAAGTGTATTGGTAAACTGTTCCATAAAGGGTCAGCCTCCCAAAAGTCACATTGGAGGTTAATAAATTAATACAATCTTTAGAATCTGGCCCGATTTTCGTTAGTTACGAAGATTGAGTGCGAATTTCGTACCCTTTTCGTTTTTCGTCCTTTTTCGTTCTCATTTCGTTTTTCGTACCCTTTTCGCTTTTCGTCCTTTTTCGTTCTCATTTCGTTTTTCGTACCCTTTTTCGTTTTTCGTACCCCTTTTATCGTTTTTCGTACCCTTTTAGTAACTTCGTAGAACAACTCAACGTCATGAAAAAATACCTCGTTATCGGAATTGCTCTGGTTGCCGCTTTGGGATCATTTGCTTTTATGCGCAATACAGCTTCAGCTGTTATCACCAAAACTCCGGTTGCCATTAAATGGTACACCCTTGAAGAAGCACAAAAGCTCAGCGACGCTAATCCACGCAAGATCTTTATTGATTTTACCACTTCATGGTGCGGATGGTGCAAAACGATGGATGCGAATACATTTAAAAATCCGACCATCGCTAAGTACATGAGCACGAATTATTACTGCGTAAAGTTTGACGCCGAAACGCATGATACGGTTGTTTTCAACGGACAAAAATTCTGGAACCGTGGTGGTGCAAATCAAAGAAGCGCAAATGACTTTACGATAACCGCTTTACAGGGGCGACTTTCTTATCCTTCTTTCTCCTTCATTTCAAAAGACAGGCTTTCTTTCACCATCATGCAAGGGTATATGCCTCCTGAAAAATTCGAGCCTTATCTTCATTATTACGCAGAAGAAAAGGAAAAGACAATGTCGTATGACGATTTTCTCAAAACCTTTAAAAGCGAACTTCCTGCTGACGGAACCAAAACGGCCCCGGCAAACGGCGGACATTAATCAAGATGGAAGAAAAGGTCAATATTGAAATGCAACACGCCGTTCCGGATCTGAAAGAACGCATCATTGCGGTGCTTAGCGCGCGGAACCTTACATATGAGCAGCTGGTGGAATACATCGGGCTCACGGAGAAAGCGCTGGACGAAGCATTAGAACAAAATACGATCGAGATCCGGACGCTGGAGCTGATCTCAAAAGAATTACGCATTCCTCTTTACAGTTTTTTCCGCAACCCGGAATCTGAAGAGCAGTCAGACGCCCATCCGTTTTACAATGTTAACATCTGGGCCCCGGAAGAAATTCAGCTGCGCACCGAAAATGAAACATTGCGTAATGAAATTGAACGACTAAGAATGGAGATCGCGAAGAAAGAATTGTTTATCCAGGGATTGGAAAATCAATTGAAGAGCAAAGGTTAGCACAACTGTCTGTCGAGCGAGGGTGGCGCGGCTGCATCCGGGAATTTACCAGATTTTTAGTCGTATGCAACAATCATATATTAAAAAAGTCCTGAAGAAAACTTCAGGACTCATGTGAGAGTTGGTAATCCGTATTACTGATAAGTTGCTCTCCGGCAGAGCTTGCTTCCTCTTCTGAATTACGCTGGAATATTAAGAAAGTTATAGAAAAAAGTCACCAACTATTTTTCCGCACATTACCAAAAATTATTGAACAGAAAAACATCAACTATTTTTAGCACCATTACTTTTATGAGCCAAGCTCTGTAGGAGCGAAATTATGCTAACAACACTCCCGAACAAATAACACAAGCTCCGTAGGAGCGACATTATCCCTTCGCATCGGCTTGCATAGCTCAGCATGGGGACGGGAGAAGTGTATTAATGCGTATAATACATCACCCAGCAAAATATCAGCACTTCTACAGTCATAATGATCGAGATACCCCTTCTGCGTCTTTTCTGGTAAGCAGCCTCAGTTTCGCCTGTTTTCATGGGTCAGTAAATTTAATTTTTCAGTGATGATTATTCTACGATCAGTTTCTGTGAAAACACTTTTCCTTCTGTAGTGGCGGTAACAAAATAAATCCCCGGACTCAATTGTTGTTCAGGCTTGATCTCGTAATTTACTTTTCCGTTTTCTGTTGTACTGATATTTTTGTAGAAATTAATTTTACCCAATGCATCCGTAATCGTCACAACAATTTCCTGCCCTTCCACTACATTCATTGTAATATGAACAGTTGCACCGTTCCCCGGGTTAGGATAAATGCTCATAGTTGTAGTTGTAGAAGAATTCTCTATTGTAATGGCCACAAGATCCGAATAGGAATACATTCCGTTGAAATCAGTTTGTTTGAGGCGGTAATAAGAAACTCCTGAATACGGATTTACATCGACCGCGGAATAATGCAGTACCTGTGTGCTGTTACCGGCACCGTTCACCACAGCAACAGTTTCGTAATGAATTCCATCACTTGTCTTCTCAATCGTGAAGTAAGCATTGTTGGTTTCTGATGCGGTAGACCATGTAAGATCGACTTGCTGATTGTTGTTTAACGCTGCGTTAAAAGTTAAAAGTTCAATCGGTAACGGACTTGCGCCCGACAAAGAACCAAAAGTAAATACGGTGAATGAAGTGATTGTATTTGAGCTGACAGCCCCCGGACTTGATGGCGTAACAGCAGATTGTCCTGCATTCGCCCATGCGCTTCCGTTCCACCGCGCCACTACCAGGTCGGCAGTATAATTCTGGATAACGCTCCTTGAGGCGCTTTCCCAGTACAACTTTACATTGACATTCGATGTTCCGGTTGTTCTGCTGCAGGTCCAGTATTCAAGGCTGCTTACATTATTTAAAACCGGCGAAGGCGATGCAGCCATTGAAGTAGTGTTGCTGTAGGCTGTTGCAAAATACTGTGCAGTGTATGCATCCGTAACAGAAGCAGGCGGAGTTATTTCAAGACGTGCCCAGAACGTTGCATCACCTAATGGAAAAGCAAACGTATCATTACCGATCTTCTTCATCGGACCATCAACGAAACTGGTCGCTGTTCCACTGCTTGAAATCGCGTTATCAGCCAATGTGAGCAGGTTGACTGCGGTTGTGTTGATGATGCCGTCTGTAAGTGTCAGCTCGCTGTTTACAAGCACAGGAACAGAAAGAGTTGTAGTGGCAGCGGTTTTATTCTGTTCAAGATTATCAAACGTTACAGATCCTGCAAGCCCGCTGATGACAGAAGCAGTTGTACCATCAAACATAACAGGTCGTCCATCGGTCGTGAACAAACCATCCACGACAAGATTCCTGCTGATATTAATTGCCCGGTTCAATACCAGGTCTGCGCTGGCAGCAATGGTGAGATTATAAAAATCATAATCACCAAGCCCGTTTATTTCAGCCGGCGTTCCGGTAAAAGTAATGGTTGATGTTTGTCCATTGAGTGTTCCGTTATTTGTAACATTCCCCGCCAGCGTATGGCTTATGGCTGATCCACCATTAAAAGTTGCACCGTTGCTGATAAATAATTCGTTGGTGATCGTCCAGCCAGTTGGCGGATTAATACCTGCCACATTTGTATTTGTTACCGATACAATATAAAAAGCCGGGTTCACGTTTGTAATCGTTATCGGTGATGTTCCGCCGAATATTACTTTGCCCGTACTTACAAATGATACACCGTCTAATTTTATTGTTGCTGCCGATGAAAATGGCGGTGAAGGCAGGAATCTCAACTCACCACTGCTTGTTACAGTTCCGTTGTTTATAAAATTTCCATAGAACGTATGTGTCAATGCACCTCCGTTGAAAGAAGCTCCTGCAGCAATATTACAGGCAAAATAAACAGTCCACGGAACCGATGGTGTTATGCCCGCGGTATTATTGATATTCAGCGTTGCAAAAGTCGGAGAAGTGTTAGAATTTAAAACCGGTGCGACAGTTCCGTTAAAATTGATAACACCCGTAGAAGCAGAAACAATTGCATTGACGATCTGAAGCGTCTGCACGCGTGTTCCGGTAAATGTGGCAACGCCATTGCTTGTCAATGATCCGTACACCGTAAGGTCACCATCCAGGCTCACATTATTGGATCCGAAATTTAATGAAGAAGCAGGTTGAATAAACAGATCGCCTGCCAGTGAAGAAGTCCCGCTTGAAACAACGTATGATCCTCCAACCAACAAAGTGTAAAAAGTAGTGCTTCCTGTAAGTGTTTTTGAAACTCCGGTAAGGTACAGTGTGCTGCCTGAAGGTGTGTACGTTCCGCTATTTGTAAAATTTCCGGCAAGCGTAATCGTCGAAAAATTCGGATCCACCGTGGCACCTGAATTGATCAAAAAATTTCCATTAACAGACATGTTGTCAACGAATGTTTTTGGAGTGCTCCCACCATTGCTGAATGTGAGATTGCCATAATCAGCGGACGCAACGGTCTGCGCAATTGTTCCGTAATATTCTACAGTGCTTGACGCATTCATAGTCGCAGTGATAAAATTCTGCGGAAAATTATTTGCACCGGATGCTTTCAGGAGTGTCGATGCGCCAAGTATAAATGTTCCACCGACATTGCTCCGGTTAGCAGTATAGGTAACAAGATCAAGCGTTCCTGCAGTCACAGTAAGATCGCTGTTGAAGGAAAGGTTACCGGTCAGTGTCAAAGCGCCTGCTGATTTATTTACCACAAGCTTATTGAAAACAGTTGCATTTACTGCCTGAGCGGCGCTTCCGTTGAAATTAACTGTGCCGTTACTAATTGAAAAAAGTCCATTATTTAACCAATTGCCGGCAATAGTTATGATTACGCTGTTTTCAGTTAATGTTGTACCGGCTCCAAGCGTAATATTTCCTGCAACAGTAATGTCTGCATTAGTTGCTACTTCTCCCCCGACACTTGTTGTGAAATTACCATTGACAATAACCGGCGAATTTATAGTTGCCACTTCCGTAGATTTGGTAAAAGACAAATGGTTGTAAGTTAAGGGCGCAACCACCTGCGATTCTGTGCCGGTATAAATTACTGTTCCGGAGCCCGCAGTAAAAGTTCCGGCGGTATAATTGTAATT
>JALYQL010000202.1 GCA_030855855.1 Bacteroidota bacterium
CTATGAAGAAACTCCCGCAAATTCATTTCATTACCAGTCAATTCAAAATCGTTAATTATTTTATTGACACGCGAAGTCTGAAGAGCGGTTATTTTCGTCGGTACACAAACACTCGCACACATAGTCAACAGCTTCCGCGTACGCGGATCCATATTCCGATATATCACCCAGATATTATCTTCCTTCAACGCAAGCTGTGTCTCTGCATTGATCTCCTTATTATACCACTCACCAAAAGAATCTTTGCCCAAAGATTTGTCTGCTGCATTCAGATCACCGCCGTTTTGAACTACTTCGTCGTATGCGGTTTCAGGGCTGTATTTTGCATAGAGATCGTCGGCTTTGGTTGTATCGGCTGCCAGGGCATTATCAGCTCTTTTTACCGCTTCATCACCATACTTTTCGATCTGTTTAGCGTGAAAATCTTCTGTGATCTGCTGTGGCTTCTTCGCATCCGTAACAACTGTTTTCGGTCCGGTATCCGTTTTTGCCTTTAGATCAGAAGCAGATTGCGTTGCGTCATCGATCTGTTGCTTCACATCTGTATTTACCTTACCGTAGCTGTACTTTTTGACGCCTTGTTCTGCAACTACACGCATGGTCTTTTTATTGACATCCACAATGGCCATAAGTCCATCGTGCAACAGTGTGTTCGCCCCATTTGGTGAGGAAGCTTTAGATGCTTTCTGAACGACTTCATCCATCTGCGAACCGGTAACATTGTAATCTGCAAGATTACGGAAGAACAGATTATTATCACCTGCAAGAGAGCTGAATTCAAAACGGACAAATTCATCCATACTCAATACTCCGCCAGAACTTTTTCCGACTGCATTAGCGAGATCGCCAAAACTCTTTGCCATTGCTTCCGATTCTCCAACGACTCTCAGCAATCGTTTGGCAATAGCAGGTTCACCTAAAGCAAAAACCTCATCAATCTGCCGCAACAATGTTTTACCATTTCCGTACGGAATATCATTCGCCCGCAACATAGCAGCGCGATAAAAATCTTTCAGGATTTCAGTATCTGAAGTAAGGCTTTTCAGCAGATCAGCGTTAACCGCCAGCGATACTCCTGATTTATTTTTTAATAATGCCTGCCGCGATAATTCCTCTGCCCTTATTTTAGAAATGGTTTGTTCGTTGGTGAGATATTTTATAAACGTTTCCTGTAATTTTACATCTCCGACTTGTGCTTTTACCAAAACCGTAACATTGTCAATATATTTCGGCATGTTAGATGCGTCAACCACAAGCTCTTCTACTCCTTTTTCAAGCTTGCGGAGCATATTAACCGAGCGGGCAGCCTTGGTGCCTATTTGTACGAATTTCAACATTTGGGCTCCATCAAGCACAATACCTGCAGCATCCAGCACTAACCACCAGTAACTGGATGGCACAACTGTTGAAAGGGCCTCGTTGGGATCAAAAGATGTATTTGCACCTGCATGTTCAAACTGCGTTCTGTCCAGATCATTTTTAAATTGTTTGACTCCAAAATAAATGGCGGCCGGGATCATCACCGGGAAGAAAATAGACAGGATTCCAAAACCAATTGCTAAAATCAATGTCATATAATGCTGGTTGATTCAACTTTATCAAATGTCCATTCTTTATATTTTACAGCAGGATAAAGAGATTTAAACTGGTCCAGGTATAAAGTATCTGCACAGAACGATACAAATTATCGCTATCGGATAATTGCCATGTCATACGCAAGAAATTATTTGCACCTAGATTCTGATACAGTGTTATAAATTTTTCTTTCCGATACAGAATTTCAAGATTATGCGCTTCCTCATAAAGAAATGGATTCAGACGTAAATGTTGTATAGAATCTCCATGAGCATCATAAGTGCAAAGCAAGAATTCCGGAGGCCCCTCATCATATCTGGTATCGCATATACCAAGAATAAGTGCATTTTGGTTGCCAGTTAATTTTACCTGCTCAACGGGCCATGCAACAAATTCCGAATCGTTATAAAATTGAGTGAAACGACTGAGCCACTCTTTATTTTTTGTTACAAATTCGGGGAATTTATTTTTTTGTTTTTCACAATCAATGTCACGTGGTTTGATCAGAAAACTATCATTATTAGTTTGAGGGAATTGATTCATGTACAATGAAAATGAATTATCATTGCTACATGCACAAAATCAAAATATTATTGCTAAAAAGAAAAACGAAACAATAAATATATTGATGCATGTTTTCAAGCTCATTTCAATTTCTTCATTTTATAGCCACACTCAGTGGGTTTTGCTATTCCTTCTTCTGCGATTGTTTTGCTTTGAAAATAATATTCATTGCCAACCTTTATGATTATAGTAGATAAGTTGGTCTGAACGGGAGTGTTTTCTCCATCACCAATAAAAACAACTTCTTTCAGATAAAGCGTATCATCATTATAAATCGGTTCGCACCGATATTTGAATCCCATCTGGTAACCATCTCCATGAAATGTGCATTCAGTGTCATTATAAACTATATTGTATTCCCAGCCAATATTCACACCTCCGATGTTTGGGCCAGGAAGATAGTATTCATATTGGCCATACCAACTATTTTTTGATGAATCAAAATGCGATTTTGTGGCATTGGACGAATCGTGCAAAAGTGATGAGTCTCCGGAAATGTTTTTTTCAGTACCGGAATTGCA
>JALYQL010000203.1 GCA_030855855.1 Bacteroidota bacterium
CTGAAGAGTGTTTGAATTGTTGCAGTGCGTCCTGCTTTATCATCAGTCGCAGCTGTAATAAATCGTTTCGCAAAGGTATTCCCGGATTGCCCGTACGAAATTGGATCTGCAATACTTTTTCGCTCTAACTGTTTTCCGAACTCTGCAGATAAGAGGATCGGATATTTATCGCGAAGCTTATTGAATGCTGCAAATCCAAGGTCTTCCTGGACAATCGATTCCTGGTAATCCGAATTGTTTGCATGAGGATTATCGTCATATTCACCCACGATCGGCGGCACCTTATCACGCAAATCCTGCGCCCTCGAATAGTAGGCACGCGGCAACTGCATATCTGTCATGAGCGCTTGTATTTCCGGCCCTTCGCCAACATAATCTCCTTCCACAATTCCATAACGCCCCATTTCAACAGCCAATTTCTGCTTGCCCTCTTCAATCATCTCAAAAGTCCGCGTACGCAGATACTGCGTGTAAAAAGGCTTCATGATCTGATCACGGTCTCTGACATACGTATTATAGGCCATAAAAAACTCCGTGCTGTTATCAATTTTTCCGCCTGCCAAACCACCATAATACTTTGTGCTTTCAAGCTCAATAACAACTTTAAGAAGTTTCATGGGGTTAGTCACGTACTGCTCATCGCCTGCCCAATCTGTATTGAGAGTAGCCCGGGCTTCATAATATGGGTGTTGTGCTGGTTTTATATTTGTATTCATAGTCTGCCTGCTGACTATATAGCCCGGAGCAAGATATCTTCCATCAACTTCACCTCTGTTTTTAAACTCTTCCCATTGTTTAAAAGTCCACGTCGGTTCCAGATTTTTATGCTTGAGAATAACATTCATATCTCTCTCCCGATCCTTCCCTGAATATTTCTCATAATCATTAGCTGCACCAAAAAGACCTTTTGTATCTGTAAGATTATTGATAACGTTAATCTGGTCCTGAGAAATTCTTTCTGTTGTATAAAATGGGGTTAATCCATAGTGAGCATCGAAATTTTCAGAAGACATAAAAAAATCCTCAGCTTCTTGCTGCCGTTTAATCTCTTCTCTTACTTTCTTTTGTGTCTGTGGAGTGTACATCCCGTAATAGAGATATTGTTTATTCGGAAAAACAACATCCTGCGCTTCTTTCACCAGCATTATAAATTTATCGCCTAATGCTCCTTCTTTAAGCACAGCATCATACAACACCTGGTCATTTGCAACTTTATTTACTTCATCAATTAGTTCAATCGTAAAAGAATAATACATCTGGTTGTATTTCGCCACAGAATCTTTCTGCTGTATCACACTCATCCACCCGGTTTGTGCATCAATAAAATACCAAAACCCGGCAAATTTCTGATCTCTTGTATAATGAACGGCATCAACGTATGTATCTGCTACAATAAAAAGTGCGTCAACTTCATTTTCATAGTACAATCCTATTCCCCAGCGTTTTGATTTTACCCCGGGAGGTAAAGGAGCTTCAACAGGATCTTTATCAGGAATAATTTCAGGCCTATCTACAAGTTCTAACTTGCCATCGTCATCGGTGTCCATTTCCACTACTTCATAATCCATCCGCTCTACAATGTGATCCTCCGTTGTCGGCTGATCGCTTATTGACTGATCGAAAGTTCCTACAATATCAAGGGCTTCATTTTTTACATCATCCGCAATAAAAGTTCCTTCTACTGCCTTATCATCCGGAATATCAGAAATATCTTCGACCGCTTTTCTCAATAAGAGTTTGAAATGCGGTTTTATAAACGGTTCGTCTTTATTAAACCGCAGGCGGAAAGTACCTGGCATTGTCGGACCAAAGTCAGCATCTCTTTTTATTTTTTCTGCATACAACTTACTCATACAAATCTCCTCCTTTCCAACCTATTTAAACTCTTCATCCTTAATACACAATTCCAAATCAGCACTCTTAATTTCAATACTGTTCTTCCGTATCGTCATCAGCGAAACACGATTGATAATATTTATAATCGCAGCAGGAGAAAGATGATGCCGCTTTGAAATTAAATCAAGATCTATACCGGCGGCAAGCGTAGCTTTGACCGGCAAATTATCTAACCAGTATTTTTTTCGTAATTCCACATTGAGAATATCAAAGTGAACAATGCTCTGGAATCTTCTGGAAAATGCGCTATCCATATTATTACGCAAATTGCTCGCAACAATTACAAGCCCGTTATAATTTTCAATGCGCTACAGCAGGTAAGCAACATCCTGGTTGCTGTGATGCGAACTTTTATCATCAGACTGCGCGGTATCCACACGCTTGCCGAATAACGCGTCTCCCTCATCAAAGAAAAGGATCCAGTCTTTATCTTCCGCAGTATTAAAAAGAGCATTTAAATTTTTAGAAGTTTCGCCAATGTATTTGCTGATCACCGAGCTGATGTCTACACGGTAAACTTCACGACCAATATGCTTTCCGAGCAAAGTTGCGGCAAGTGTTTTCCCTGTTCCGCTCGGTCCGTAAAAAAGACAACGGTAACCGGCTTTCATGTGTTTCCCAAGTCCCCAGCTGTTTTTTAATTCTTCTCCGTGAGCATCATAAGTGGAAAGCCAGAATTCCGGAGGTCCCTCATCATATCTGGTATCGCCTATACCAAGAATAAGTGCATTTTGGTTGCCAGTTAATTTTACCTGCTCAACGGGCCATGCAACAAATTCCGAATCGTTGAAGATAGTATTCATATTGGCCATACCAACTATTTTTTGATGAATCAAAATGCGATTTTGTGGCATTGGACGAATCGTGCAAAAGTGATGAGTCTCCGGAAATGTTTTTTTCAGTACCGGAATTGCA
>JALYQL010000214.1 GCA_030855855.1 Bacteroidota bacterium
GATCATGAATCAGTTGAAAATATTTTTAAAGCATTTTCTCCGGAGACAGATTTTACGATCGATTCAGTTATAGAATTATTATTAAAAAATCCAGCGTTAATTTCTGCCAATAAAGAAAGCGTAATTAATGCCGGGTATTCAAAGTCATTACAAAACGATAAGGAAATCGAATAATGGAAAGAAAATACATCACCGGCTTCAGCAAGTCAGATGAATACCGTGCCGCTATTCATGATCTGATCCCGGGTGGCGCACATACCTATTCAAAAGGTGATGACCAGTTTCCGCTTCATTCTCCTGCTGCAATTGTAAAAGGAAAAGGAAGCCATGTCTGGGATGTGGATGGAAATGAATTTATCGATTGCCTGCTTGGTCTTGCTTCTGTAAGTCTCGGTCATGCATATGAGCCGGTCATTGCACGTGTAACCGAAGAATTACAGAAGGGAAATAATTTTTCTCGTCCTTCTGTGATCGAACGCGAGATGGCGGAAAAATTTCTTTCGCTTGTGCCCGGCCACGACATGATAAAGTATGCGAAGAACGGTTCGGTAGTAACCACAGCCGCAGTCAAGCTGGCACGCGCATTCACAGGAAGAAAACTTATCGCACGTCCTGCCGAACATCCCTTCTATTCTTACGACGATTGGTTCATCGGCTCTACAGATGCCAATTACGGAATACCGCAGGAGATTATTAACCTGACAGTAATGTACAAAGCGGACAATCTCGATTCGCTTCGCGAGCTGTTTGAAAAATACCCGGGTGAAATTGCCTGCGTCATTTCAGAGCCCGAAAAGATGAATGTGCTTGCTCCCGGTTATTTACAAAATGCAATTGAGCTCGCACACAAACACGGCGCATTGTATATCGTAGATGAAATGATAACCGGCTTTAAAACTTCTTTCGCAGGATCCACCACGAAATTTGGTGTGGTGCCCGACATGACGACATGGGGAAAAGGAATTGCAAATGGATTTTCTTTCTGTGCGCTTACCGGGAAAAAAGAAGTTATGGAGCTTGGCGGCATTCGCAGAAAAGGAGAGAAAAAATTATTCCTCATTTCAACCACACATGGCGGCGAGACTTCATCCATTGCTGCCGGACTTGCAACGATCGATACTTTTCAAAAAAATGATGTTGTTGGTCATAACCATCGCATCGGCGATTTATTTATCAGCGGCGTAAGATCATTGCTGGAAAAACACCAGCTCACGGATTACATCGATCAGCTGCAATTCAACTGGCATGCGAGCATGGGATTCAGGAATACAAACAAAGAACCTGATTTCGGACTGCGCACTTTATTTAACCAGGAAGTGATCAAACGTGGTGTCTTGTTTCAGGGTGTTTTTTGTCCGTGCTATAGTCATACGGAAGAAGATATTGCACACATCCTCTGGGCATTTGATGGTGCAATGGAGATGTATAAAAAAGGATTGGAAGACGGGTATGAAAAATACCTTGTCGGTGATGTGATAAAACCTGTTTTCAGAAAATTAATTTAAATGGAACAACTTAAAACAACTGATCCGACAAAGATTGATTTCAAAAAAAAATTCGATCTCACCGGAAAAGTAATTATTATCACGGGTGGTTGCGGATTGATCGGTCGCGCATTCGCTGAAGCCTGCGCACAATTCGGCGCGCATATAGTACTTGCAGATATTGCTGCAGCTGTCCCGTCTGAAAAAGCAAGCGAGCTGGAGAAACGTCACAACAGGCCAATGCTCGGAATTAATGTGGATGTTGCCAATAAAGATTCCGTCATTGCGCTTAAAGAAGCTGCTATCGCTAAATTCGGCAGGATCGATGGATTGATAAACGGCCACCAGAATAAAACAAACAGTTTTTTCCAGAAGTTCGAAGAGTACACTGAAGAAAACTGGGACGCTGTTGTGGAAACAAATCTGAAAGGAACATTTCTTACTTGCCAGGTGATCGGAACTTATCTTGCTGAAAGAGGTGAAGGTTCCATTATCAATATTCCATCCACCTATAGTGTTGTTGCACCGAATCAGAATCTTTATAAAGGAACAAGTCTTGGCTGTCCTGCCGCGTATTCAGCATCGAAGGGCGGAGTAGAAGCATTATCACAATATCTTGCAACTTATTGGGCAGCGAAAGGTGTTCGTGTAAACCAGATCACTCCGCATGGTGTTTGGAATAACCATGAAGAGCAGTTTGAAAAAAACTTCGCAAATTTTTCTCCGCTTCAGCGTATGAGCTACAATCATGAAGTTGCGAATGCAGCTGTTTTTTTACTCAGCGATTCTGCAAGCTATGTTACAGGTCATAATATGCTTGTAGAAGGTGGCTGGACGGCGTGGTAAAATCAAAAGGTCAGACAAGAACAGTAGGCACTTTTAAAAAAATACTATGAGCAAAATTCTCAGCTTTATTGAAAATTACAATTCAAAGATCATTCATCGGCCATATATTATTGCAGAAGCCGGTGTGAATCATGAAGGGTCAATGGATCTTGCAAAACGGCTGATTGACGAAGCGGCTGAAGGTGGCGCTGATGCAATTAAATTCCAGACTTATAAAGCGGATACGATTGCAAGCAAGGATAGTCCTTATTATTGGGACATTACCAAAGAGCCAACGCGCAGCCAGCACGAATTATTTAAAAAATATGACAAGTTCTGGAAGAAAGAATATGAAGCGCTGAAAACACATTGTGATAAAGCCGGTATTGAATTCATGTCAACGCCTTTCGATGTAGAGTCGGCGGATTTTTTAAATGACATGATGCCGGTTTATAAAATATCTTCCAGCGATATCACAAACCTTCCGTTCATTGAACACATGTGCCGCTTTGGAAAACCGGTTATACTTTCCACAGGCGCTTCTTTTCTGTGGGAAGCAGAACAGGCGCTCGAAGTAATCCGGAAAAGTGGAAATAAAGTGGTACTCATGCATTGCATTCTGAATTATCCGACTATGGATGAGAATGCACACCTGGGAATGATACTCGATCAGAAATCACATTTCCCCGATACTATTCCGGGTTATTCAGATCATACATTGCCTGGGAAAATGGAAGTGCTGAAGATAGCAACACTCCTCGGCGCTGCTGTTCTTGAAAAACATTTTACGCATGATAAAACATTGCCCGGCAACGATCATTATCATGCAATGGATAAGGAGGATTTAAAACATTTTCATAAAGAGCTGGATTTTGCCTTCAAAGTGCTGGGTGATTTTAATAAACATCCGCTTGCAACCGAAGATAAATCACGCGCAAATGCCAGGAGAAGTCTTGTCGCTTTGAAAAGTATAAAATCCGGAGAATCCGTTTCAAGAGAGCACCTGACATGGAAACGTCCTGCAAGCGGAATCAGTCCGAAAGAAATTGAACAGCTTCTCGGTAAAAAAGCATTGCGCGATATTTCTGAAGACGAAGTGTTGAAATGGAATATGTTTAGCTGAGCAATTTGAACAAGTTCCTTTTCATTACGCATATCACTCCCCGGGCGAAACGTTCAGAATTCCGGCAGGCGCTTATTGATCTTTATTTTCAAGCGCTGGAAAAACAAACGTATTCCGATTGGAAAGTAATTGTATTTGGTGAAGAAGAAAGAACAGAAGGAAAATTCAATTACTTCCGGCTTGCTGACGGCACACGTGAAGAACGTTTCAATGCTACTAAAGAATTGCTTGCTACAGCTAAGGTTCAATCACTTTTTTCAGAAGCTGATTATATCATAAAGCTTGATGATGATGATATCATTGCTCCTGATTTGCTGGAGCGTCTGAAAAATTTTGACGGCGATCTTTATTACGATTTGTTCCACACGTTTGTGGATTCTTCTAGTGGAATCATCACCCAGCAAAAACGCAGCTGGATTGCAAGCACCTGTGTACATAAAACAAAACATATTTTGTCGCCATGGAATGATCCCGGCGCATCACCTGTAGGCAATCTCCTGTATTCTGATCACAGTAAAGCCTGGCACCAATATTACAGCGACAAAAAAAGTGTTGCCGCTGATAAAAGCAAACCAGTTTACCTGCGCGTTTTGTCGCCGACATCAATCACTTCCGGCGCAATTGCTGGTCCGCCACAAACGATCAGCGATGTATCAATGGAAAATTATTACATCTATTTACGTGGCTTCGGCAATTGGAAGCAGGCTGATGTTAAAACTTTTGACAGCTATCTTCCTGTACTGGCTGAAGCATGGAAAAAATTTTCAGGAGTGCCGCAGAAAAATTTGTCAGCTGAAATAACAAAAGACAAACCCGGAAAAGTGGCCCGGATTTTAAAACGCATTTTTTCCAAAGGAGATACGAAGAATAAAAAATGAGCAAGCGGCTTTCTTATTTACCAAAGCTTGATAGCCTTCGGGCGCTTGCAGCCTTAATGGTACTTGTTTCTCATTATTTTGTGGAGTTGCACGGACCAAATCTTCATTATGGCGGGAATGGCGTGCAGATATTTTTTGTCATTTCCGGATTTCTCATCACAGGAATTTTACTGTCGCAGAAAGGCAGTTCAACAATCGGAAAACCCCGGATGATCCTGAACTTTATTATTAAAAGAGCCTTGCGCCTTTTTCCCGTTTATTATTTATTTCTTTTTGTATTAATTGCAATCAGCATCTTCGGCGGATTATGGCTTTGGGAAAAAGGAAGCGCGTGGTATTATTTTACGTACACGCAGAATTATCTTTTCCTTAAAGAAGGTTTTCAGAGTTCAATGCTCAATCATACCTGGACATTAGCTGTGGAAGAGCAATTCTATCTTGTATGGCCTTTCCTGATCTTCCTCATTCCGAAAAAATCAGAATTGCCCGTTTTGATCACTGTTTTTTTTATCGGAATAATTTCAAGAATTTATTTTGTCGAGTTTTATGAAACAAAAGGAACGGTGAAAGGTGTAACGCTGATCCATCTCGATACATTGGCAACCGGGGCATTGCTGGCATGGTGTGCGTTTTATAAAAAAGAGCGCATAATGAATTTTCTTGATAAATATTCCGACCTGATTTTTCTTTTTACGCTGACGGTTTCAATAGTGCTGACCATCACTGAGAAATACCAGACTGTGTTGCTCCCGCTTTCTCTTGACGTAATGTCTTTAGCGCTTGTATTTATTTGTGCATATAAAAAATGGTCTTTTATGAGCCCGGTATTAAATATCGGGATATTGCAACAGATCGGGAGGATCAGCTACGGTGTTTATTTATTCCATAAGCCCGTTCCTTATTTTTTTAATTACCTCTATGCAAAAACAGGTTTGCCGGTTATCGGAAGTCCGGTTGTGTTATTCATAATTTATGTCGGGATAACACTCCTCATTGCGTCATTATCCTTTAAGTTTTTCGAGAAGCCGATCCTTCGTGTGAAGGAAAAGTTTGATCTGTAGTATCAGCCAAATGGAATATAAAAAGGAATTAGAATCTTATTTCGATCGTCTCTGGCCGATTTGCAGGAGCATAACGGGTGATGGGCTGCGTCAATCGCTTAAAATACTTTCGGAGATTATCCCATTAGAATTAACCGAAGTTCCCAGCGGTACAAAAGTTTTTGACTGGGAAATTCCGGATGAATGGAATATCTCTGACGCTTATATTCTCACACCTGAAGGAAAGAAAATATGCGATTTTAAATTGAACAACCTGCATGTCTTGAATTACAGCATACCTGTAGATGAAGAAATTTCATTCGAAGAGCTGGATAAACATTTATTCTCCATTCCCGAAATGCCGGATGCGATCCCTTATCTCACCAGCTATTATAAAAAGATGTGGGGATTCTGTATAACGCATGAAGAGCGTCAGCAGCTGCCGAAAACAGGAAGGTATAAAGTGAAGATCAATTCAACGCTTAAGAAAGGTTCGCTTACTTATGGTGAATGTCTTTTGAAAGGTGAAACGGATGAAGAGATTTTATTTTCAACTTATATGTGCCATCCTTCCATGGCGAATAATGAACTTTCCGGTCCGCTTGTAGCGGCATTTCTTTATAAAAAACTGGCAGCGCTTTCTAAGCGGAGATTTTCTTATCGTTTTGTTTTTGCACCGGAAACAATTGGCGTTATCGCTTTCCTGAGCAAGGAAGGAATGCGTTTGAAAGAAAATCTGCATGCGGGTTATGTGCTTACGTGCGTAGGCGATAAAGGAAATTTCACTTACAAACGTTCAAAAAATCCTGAGAATAATGTCGACACGGTTGCTGAGCATTACCTGCGTGGAACCGGAAAGCCATTTACAACGTTGGATTTTTCCATAGGTGGAAGCGATGAACGTCAGTATTGCTCTCCCGGATTTAATTTGCCTGTCGGTTCCTTAATGCGGACAATGTACCAGCGTTTTAAAGAGTATCACACTTCACTCGATAATAAATCGTTCATCTCATTTGAAGCGTTGGAAGAAAGTGTAAATGCTTATTTTGATATTGCGCGTGTGCATGAATTAAACAGGAAGTATATAAATGCTGTTCCGTATTGCGAGCCGCAGCTTGGCAAAAGAGGATTATATCCTGCAGTCGGCGGACAAAAGAGCAGGACGGATGAACTTTCGATGCGTCTTCATTTATTATCGTGGGCGGATGGGAAAAATGATTTGATCACAATTGCCGAACGTTTTGGAAGACCTGCATTGGATTTTGAAGAAACAATTCGTGTGTTAATTGAAAATAAATTACTCAGTTAATTAATGGATAAAACATTCACGGCTTTTAAGCAGGATTTCTACAGCCGGATAAAAGATTTTTCGCTTTTTGATTCCGGTGAGCTGAACCTTTTGAAAGTTGTGCTCGATGGATTGAAAGTTGATTATGTTTCGAAAGGCAAGATCCGGATTTTTATTCTGCAGCCTTTTTTTGTCATTAACCTGTTTTCTTTTTTTAACAGGATAAGAATGTTTTTCGGAATGAGCGATCGACCTGTGAAGAAAGATTTCGTGGCGGAGCTGAGAAAAACAGCAAAACGAAAATTTCTGATCATTGATCCCGGTGGACGTACGGTAAAAACAGCGAATGGAATTGTTTCTTTCTATTTTGGTGAAATACTAAAAACAATTGGCCGGGAAAATGCAGTTATAATTGCTGAAGGGAGAAAAAAAGATATTCCTGAGCATGATCTCCGTGTCAGTGATTACAACGTTTTTCTTTTTTCTTCCTGTGGATCACTAAAGAAAGAAGATAAGGAACAATTGAGGATACTTCGTTCTGCTTATTCACGCATAACCGCTACGGGTATATTTTCTCCTTCTGAAATGGAAAATATCCTGGTCGCGTTCCAGCAATTTTTCATTCAGTATGTATTCTGGAAAAATCTGCTCAATGCCATTCAACCCGATAAGGTTTTACTTTGGCCGCATTATCACAGGGAAGGATGTATTGCAGCCTTACAGGAGAATAAAATCCGGGTGATTGAGCTGCAGCATGGATTAATTGCCTCCGAAGATATTTTTTATGTCCTTCCCGAAACCGTGCGTCCATTTGAAAAGAAAATGCTTTTCGCCGATGAGATCTGGGTGTATGGCCAATTCTGGAAAGATCAATTGTTGAAAGGTGCAGGTTATGATGAAAGCCGTATAAAAACAGTCGGGTATTATCCTGTGACGTTGAAACCTTCGGAAGAAACAAAAGCTGCTTACCGCGAAATATTTCCGGAAAAGAAAATAATACTCATCACTACGCAGACCTTCATGCACGATTATTTTTGTGCATATATTAAATATCTTTCACACGATCTTATCAGCCGGAATGCGGAGTATGGAATTCTTGTAAAGCTTCATCCTGCAGAAGCTGTTGAAAAATACAGCACGATTTCCAACCTGGGAAATGTGAAAATTGTAAATGAAAATCTTGATGTATTGTTTACAGTGGCCCATCTTCATGTAAGTGTTTTTTCTACCACTTTATTCGATGCACTGCGTTTTAATGTGCCCAATTTTTCATTCTGGGTAGAACAGTTCAGCGATTATATCGCACTGTTTCGTGAGGAAAAAATATCCCGTGTGATCCAGGCGAATGAAAACCCGCTTGATTTCATGGAGACTGTTGACAGGAATAATTCTGCTGCTTATTATTACGAAGAATTTAAAGCTTCTTTATTAACAGAAGTTCGCTGATGTTGGTCTCTGTAATTATCCCTTGTTTTAATGTGGAAGATTACATCGGAGAATGTGTTCAATCCGTTTTGGCACAAACACACCAGCCGCTGCAGGTAATTTGCATTGACAATGGTTCAACTGATCACACATGGAAAGTGCTTTCTGAAATTAAGGAAAAACATCCGGAAATAATTATCGAGAAAGAATTGAAAGCGGGTGGAAATGCTGCACGCAATAAAGGATTAACATTTGCAACCGCCGAATGGATACAGTTTTTAGACGCCGATGACTTGTTGGTTCCTTCGAAAATTGAGCATCAATTAAAATTAATCTCCTCATCGGATAAAAACGCTGCTTTTGTTGCGGGAGCTTACACGAAAAGGACATTAGATGGGAAAGAGGTTGACATGATAAATTTTGAGGACGATCAGTTTGTGGCGCCTTTCATAAACAGGTGCGGAACAACATGCTCAAATTTATGGAGGAAGCAAGACCTTGCAGAGATCGGAAATTGGAATGAAAATATTTTTAGCTCCCAGGAAAGTGAACTCATGTTGCGTTTCACCGGTAATAATAAAAAGTTTCTGATGGATAAGACACCGCTTACGATTGTCCGTGAGAGACAAACAGGGCAGGTCTCCCAGAAAAAGCCCGTTGAAAAATGGGTGCAATATATTGAGATCAGGTTAATCTTTCTGAAGCTGTTCAAAGAGAATAATCCAGGTGAGTATCTGAAACGGAAAACGTTTTACTACAATTTTGTGCTCACCACGATCATTACACTGGCAAAATCAGATTTAAATATTGCTTCCCGTTATTTTAATAAAGACGTCCGCGATAATATCGGCCTCGATTCCCGCTCCAGGATTGCCAAATGGAAAATTGTATTTATAAAAACATTCGGTTTTAAAAGTTTTATCAGGATGTTTGGTTAAGTCATCGTAAGTAATGAAAAATTTCATTCCAAGGATTATAGGAAGATTAAAACGGGAAAAGCAGAAGCTTGTAAAAAAACTACGTTTCTTAAAACCGACAATAAAAAAAGACAAGCTAAAAAAGGATCTTCTCAATGTTGGCATTCAGCCGGGAGATACAATCCTGGTGCATTCTTCATTGAGTAAAACAGGAAATGTTGAAGGTGGCGCATCAACCGTGATTGCAGCGCTTATAGAAACTGTTACAGAAAAAGGAAATGTTGCTATGCCGTCCTATTCCTATGTGCATTCCATGATCCAGACAACAAAGGAAGCTGATTACGTTTTTATTCCTGATACAACTCCTTCTGTTGTCGGATTCATTACCGAAACATTCCGGAAATGGAAAAACATAAAAAGAAGCATTCATCCTACACATTCAGTTTGTGTCCATGGAGCTGGTGCTGAATTTATAACCAGCGGTCATTTGGAAGCGGAAACAAATTTCGGATTGAATACACCATTTCACCGGATGCGCGAGCTTAAAGGAAAAATGGTTGGCATAGGAGTCACTACCAGCATTATTCCTTTGTATCATTCCATTGAAGATTTTTATCCCGAAGAATTTCCAGGTGTTTATATACCTCAATCTTTTCCTGTCAAAGTGATGGTAAATAATGAGGTGGTTGAAAAGAAAATATTTGTGCACGACCCTGCTTTTCACGCTGACCGCATTGACAAAAATTCAAAAATAGAAAGCTGGTTCCGTAATCATTTCAGGCAGCAGGGACTTTTGTATGAAGGTACTTTTGGTGATGGGGAAATCTGGTGGATGGATATGCAAAGCCTGTTTGCCGAATTATTGACGCTGAAGAAAAAAGGAATTTCAATTTACAATATTCCGACTTCGTGAAAGAGGCAAAGCATGTTTTATTGACTTTTGATTACGAACCTTTTCTTGGAAAGAAATCAGGGACTGCAGATAAGTGCATCATTGAGCCAACGAATGCGCTGCGTGCTGTTTTAAACAGGTATAAAGCCAAGGCTGTTTTTTTTGTTGATGTTTTGTTTCTTAAAAACCTGGCGCTTCACCCCGCGTTACAAAATGATCATGCAAAAGTTGTGAGTCAGCTTGTCACTTTATATAAGGAAGGTCATTCTGTTTTTCCTCACATTCATCCGCATTGGCTTGATGCAGCTTATATAAAAGAAAAAAATCAGTTTGATCTTGGTAATTTATCACGGTACTCATTGGCTAAATTTCCGGAGACTGATGTAAGGATAATGTTTTCGGAAGCTGTTTCCCTTCTTAGAGAAATCGGAATTGATTACGATGAGTGGGGATACAGGGCTGGCGGCTGGTGCATTCAGCCATTCAGCTTATTTAAAAACGCATTTGCGGAAAATAGTATCGGTTTTGAATTCAGCGTGCTTCCCGGGCATAAAAATGAAAGTGAAAATCAGCGCTTTGATTTTACGACCGTAACAAGCGAAACGCCTTATTATTTTTCAAATGCTGTTGAAACGCCTGATGAAGCAGGTTCATTTTTGGAATTTCCCATCTCTACTGTTTCTTTTACTTCATTCACAGAATTGAAGGATAAGCTGATCAGGAAATATTTGTGGAAAACAGGTGACAGGGGTTGGGGAGATGGATTAAGCGCTCACACAGCCGCGTTGAAAACAAATGCGCACAAAAAAGAAATGATTTCTATTGACGTATTAAATTCGTCAAAGCTGAACTCCTATAAAAAATTCCTTGACGATCATAAGTACATGCATTGGATATCACATCCGAAAATGTTTACAAAGCATGGTCTGAAAACATTTGACCGGTTTTTACATTATGCTGATCAGAAGTTCAGCCTGGAATTTGATTTTAAAAAACAATCTCCAAAGAATAATTAAAACGAAATGAATATTCTTGTCATAATAGGTACGCGCCCCAACTTTATCAAGGTTACACGCTTTAAAGAAGTGGCGAAATTGTATCCCGGCATCAATTTGAAAATAGTGCATACCGGTCAGCATTACGACAATAATATGGCGGATGTTTTTTTTAAACAATTTGGTTTGGAACCCGATTATTTTTTAAACATCAGCCAGGGTTCTGCAAATTCACAGATGGCAGAAATTATGGTGAAGCTGGAAAAGCTCATCCACGATGAATTCAAGCCTGATTTAATAATGGTTGTCGGCGATGTTAATTCAACATTGGCAGGCGCGCTTACTGCTAATAAATCGGGGATTAAGCTTGCGCATGTTGAAAGTGGCCTTCGCAGCTTTGATCGTTCAATGCCCGAAGAGCATAATCGCATTCTTACCGACGGGCTTTCTGATTTTCATTTTATAACGGAGCAAGCCGGTCTTGATAATCTTGCGATAGAAGGAAAACCGGCAGAAGGAATATTTTTTGTCGGCAATACCATGATCGATACGATGGTTGCATTTGCCGGTAAAATCGACTCTTCTGCTGTTTTAGAAAAGCTGAACATCGGCGATAAAAAATTTGTGCTGATGACCATGCATCGTCCGGGAAATGTGGATACAAAAGATGGTCTTCAGAAACTGCTGGAGCTGGTAAATCATTTATCGCAAAAATATACAGTGATTTTCCCTGTTCATCCGCGAACAGTAAAGAACATGGAGCAAACCGGTCTTGAAAATGAATTTCGTGGAAATAAAAACCTGCTGCTTACAGATCCGCTCGATTATTTTTCATTTCAGAAATTAATTCAACGTTCATCCTTTATCATCACCGATAGCGGCGGTATACAGGAAGAATCAACTTTTCTGCAAGTACCTTGTCTCACATTGCGGCCCAATACTGAACGACCTGTTACCATTACATCAGGTTCAAATGAGCTGGTGCCTTTCGAAATTGAAAAAATTACATCCCGTATTGAAGCTATTGAAAACGGGAGTTTTAAAAAAGGAACGATCCCTCCGCTTTGGGATGGTAAAGCAACGGAAAGAATATTTGAAGCAATCGATAAGCTGTTTTGAAAAAAATCGTCTACCTGACTTTTAACGACGCGCCTTCCGGAATTTATTCCGGACAGGTTATTGATGTATGTCGTTTCTGGAAGGAGCAATTTAATTATGATGTACAGCTGATCGCTTTTATTTCGCTTCGTGGTTTTGAAGAAAATAAGAAAAAGATCACCTCACAATTTCCGGGAGCAATTGTTCTTCGGATGTTTCCTAAAACAAGAAACTGGAAGCTGAACCGCTTTTTACTTTCTGTTAAATTAAGAAAGATAAAGCCAGATGTAATTGTTGCCCGTGGTCCATTCGCGACATTGCTTGCTTTGAATTTTAAACCAAAAAGTAAAATCTGCTTTGATGCACGTGGCGCTTATGCTGCAGAGCTGTTAGAATACAATGTTGTGCCGGATGAAAAAGTCAAGCTGGCAATTCCGGGGATTGAGAAGCAAGCTGTGCTCGAAAGTAATTTTCGCCTTGCCGTTTCTGAAAAGCTAGTAAAATACTGGAACAGGGAATATAACTATCGGGGAAAAGAGCATGTCGTTATTCCATGCACTTTGAATTCAACTGCTTTTTTACGATCAGAAAAGATGGGGAATAAACCTTCTGCAGACTTTGTGCAATTGGTTTATTCCGGTTCGTCGGCGGACTGGCAATCATTCACTGCGCTTGATGATGCTATGTTGCTGTTGATGCAAAAACAAAACAATCTCCATATTATACTTCTTGCAAAGACATTGCCGGATACGATGAAGATCCGCACGCAGTTTCCTCAAAGAGTCAGGCAGCTTTGGTTGAAGCCGGAAGAAGTGAAAAGTGTTTTGGAAACCTGTGATTACGGTTGGCTGGTAAGGGAAGCAAGTGTGACCAATGCGGTTGCATCGCCGGTAAAATTTGCTGAATATCTTTCCGCCGGATTAAAAGTTATTATCTCAGAAGGGCTGGGAGATTATTCGGAATTTGTAAAGAAGCATGATGCCGGAATTATTTATCACACTGATCAATTTCCATTGTTGAATGTTGTTTCACAGCAGGAAAAAGTAAGAATGCAAACACTTGCCCTCGCCAATTTCAGCAAAGAGATTTATATGGAACAGTATAAAAAAATGTTGGAATGAAGATCGCTTTGTTAACTGATGGAATTTATCCGTATGTCATTGGAGGAATGCAACGGCATTCTTTTTACCTGGCAAAATATCTCGCAGCCTCCGGTGTCAAAGTGGATCTTTATCACACTAATCCCGGAACTAAAGATGCGGGTAGCCTCGAAGGATTTTCACCGGAAGAAAAAGCGAATATCCAATCATTTGTGATCAAATTTCCAAGCCTGGGAAAATCACCCGGACATTATATTCGTGAATCGTATACGTATTCGGTGGATGTATGGAAGGTTTTTAAAAAACAAAGCGCCGTCGATTTTATAATTGCCAAAGGTTTTGCCGGGTGGGAATTGCTAAACCAAAAAAGCAAAGGAGAGCATCTTCCGCCGGTTGCATTGAATTTTCATGGCTACGAAATGTTTCAGCCGCCTCCCGATTTTCTTTCCATGTTGAAAGCAAGGCTTGTTCTTCGTTCTCCTGTATTATTCAACATTAAAAATGCGGATTATCTTTTTTCCTATGGCGGAAAAATAACAGATTTACTTTTGAATCTCGGCATTGCGAAGAACCGCATACTCGAACTGCCCACAGGGATTTCCGCTGACTGGCTGGTGGACGTTCCCAGGTCAACTGAGCCGCTCAGGAAACTTGTTTTTTCAGGGCGATATGAACGAAGAAAAGGAGTAGAGGAGCTTAAAAAAGTGCTTCGTAAACTACTCCCGCTTCACAAGAATTTTGAATTTCATTTTATCGGCCCGATACCTGAGAATAAAAAATTATTTTCGGAAAGAATAATTTATCATGGACTCGTCGCTGAAAACGATAAAATGAAAACACTTTTACGCGGAATGGATGTTCTTGTTTGTCCCAGCTATTCGGAAGGCATGCCAAATGTTGTGCTTGAAGCGATGGCAAGCGGACTTGCAGTGCTCGCCACCGATACTGGAGCTACTTCTGTAATGGTTAACTCCGAAAACGGCTGGCTGATCGAACCGAGAGATGAAGCACAATTGACAGATGCATTTACTCAAGCCTTGAAGATTGAATCCACTGCACTAAACGCGAAAAAGAATAATGCCTTGCGGGATGTAAAAACCGATTTTCAGTGGAGCAATATTATTGCTAAGATTATAGTAATGATCGAAGAAAAAACAATTAATTCCTGATCCACCTTTTTATTTTGTTATTTTCATCTCATGCCTGATCCAAAAGAAATTATTCCATTCAACAGACCTTTTATCATCGGGAGGGAAATTGAATATATCACAAAGGCTGTGGGATCAGGACATCTTGCTGCCAACGGTCATTTTGCTTCTCAATGCCGGGATTTTTTTGCAAAGCATTATGGAGTTGAAAACAATGTGCTTACTACTTCCTGCACTTCCGCGCTTGAGCTTGCTGCTTTGTTGCTGAACATTCAGCCCGGTGATGAAATCATTGCGCCTTCTTTCGCTTTCGTTTCCACTGTAAATCCATTTGTGCTTCGTGGCGCAAAAATTGTTTTTGCAGATTCTTCCGACAATCATCCCAATATCAATGTTGACAGCCTCGAAGCATTAATCACTCCGCAGACACGCGCTATTGTCTGTGTGCATTACGCAGGTATGGCTTGCGACATGGCGAAGCTGATGGAAATTTCCTGGCGCACACGAATTCCTGTTATCGAAGATGCCGCGCATGCCATTGAATCAAAATGGAATGGAACGCAGCAGCTTGGAACGATCGGGAAAATGGGATGCTTTTCTTTCCATGAAACAAAAAATATAATTGCCGGTGAAGGCGGATTGCTCTGCATCAATGATAAAACTTTGGCTGCACGCGCTGAGCTCATCAGCAATAAAGGAACTAACCGCGGTGCATTTTTCCGGGGAGAAACAGCAAAGTATGAATGGGTGTCGGAAGGTTCATCATTTATTCCTTCTGAATTAACTTCCGCTTATCTTTTTGCACAGCTGGAGGAAAAGGATAAAATTCAAAACGACAGAATGCGTTCTTGGAACCAATATCACCATGAGCTTGAGGCGTTGGAAAGGAAAAATCTTGTTGCCCGTCCATTTATTCCTTCTTACGCAATGTCAAACGGGCATATTTATTATCTCGTATGCAAATCGGCAGGTGAACGTGACCAGCTGATGGCTTTTTTAAAGAAGGAAAATGTTAACGCTGTTTTTCATTATCAATCGTTGCATAAAAGTCCTTTTTATAGCGGGAAACATGACGGGCGGGAATTGCCCAATGCAGATCGCCTCAGTGAATGTCTTTTGAGGCTACCGCTTTTTTACGGAATAAAAGAATCACAGATCAGCAGGATATGTAAGGTTATACAGGTTTTCTATCTGCAATGATAAACACTGCCTATCTTTGCAATAAGCACGAGCGGAATTGAAAAGCTATTTTTTACTGAATCGTAATTTCATTGTAATTTTCCTGTTATGGATCGTTAGCGGTGCTGTTTCACCTTACATAACCTATGCGTTAATTCCATTATCCCTGATTTATTTCAGGAGCAAAGAAATGTATGGTGAATTATTAGTCGGTTTTCTCTTCGTTCTCATTTTTTCGGATAGCCGCCAGGTGACTTTTGCATTTGCAGATAATATAAAAAACGTCTACGCTGTTTTTCTTGGTTTGTTTATGGTTATGGACGCGCCCCGATTCAGGCCCATGGATAACCTGATCAAGCTATTTCTGCCTTTTTTGATCATTGCCTATTTATCTGTGATGTTCTCACCGATCATGCTCACAAGTCTACAGAAAACTTTTTCATTCACACTTTTACTTATCATCGTTCCCAATTACGTAATAGTTGCGTTAAAAAAAGAAGGATGGGTTTTCCTTCACATGCTTTTGTGGTCTTTGATCGCATTTCTTTTTGCAGGGCTTGTGCTAAAATATATATCACTTAATTTTGTGACGCTCAGCGGACGTTACTCCGGGTTGATGGGTAACCCTAACAGCATCGGCTTGTTTTCTATAACCACACTTGTATTCATCACCATACTTTCGGAGTTTAATCCTAAAATATTATCGAGAAGAGAATTGATAATTGCTTATGCCATTATTATCGCGTCGCTTATTTTCAGCGGATCACGTAACGCCATGTTTGCCGGTCTTATTTTTCTTATGTTCAGGGTCTTTTACAAACTATCGCCTGCCATCGGGTTTTTCATTTTCATTGTAATGGTCGTGGTCTATCAATATGTTCAAGCTAACTTTGCTTCCATTGTTATCGCTTTAGGCATCGAACAGTTTTTCAGGCTTGAAACGCTTAATTCCGGATCAGGAAGATTTGTAGCGTGGGAATTCGGTTTGGAATGGATTGATAAAAGTCCTGTCATCGGAGGCGGCTGGGGATTTACAGAAGATCTTTACACGAAGTACAAAGAAATTCTTTCCATCCGCGGGCACCAGGGCAATGCACACAATTCCTACATCACGTTCTGGTTAGACACCGGTTTTATCGGTCTTGTTTTATACCTCTTTGGTTTTTTACGTGCATTTTTCAGGTCTGCAAAATACACACGCTCCGCTATTCCCTTAATGTATGCAGTGCTGTTCCATGCTTTTTTTGAATCATGGCTGACAGGATCGCTCAACCCGTTTACAATTCAGCTGGTCATCCTGCTCACACTGATGACTTACATTCCACAGATTGAAGCGGCAGACAAAGAAAAAGAAGCTGAAGAAGAAGGTGAAGTACTTTCAAGTGAAGAAGATCCTCGTCAGTCCTCCGCGCGCCCTGCTTTCTGAAGTACAGATTCAAAACAGGCCCGTTTATTTTCCCACCTTTTCCTGTCCCAAATTCCTGTAGCACGTTTCACTACGCCCAACATCCAGTGCGATTCCACATTCACGCGTTTGATAAAGAATGGCGCACGCGTTCTGTTTGTACCGGGATATGTGGTGAAATGATACTGGTGATTTTTAATTATCAGTTGCATCTCAGGAATGCCAATGCTACTGAGCGTATCATTCGGACTACAAAAAGAGATCACAGGCTGGCCCGTTTTTTCTGAAATATATTTTGCTGCACCAGAAATCTCGTAAGTGCTTTTTTCATTCGGTGCAGAAGAGCTCAGCAGCGTATGGCTCATTGTGTGAGAGCCGATCTCATGGCCATGTTGCTTCAGCATATTTATTTCTTCCCACGAGAAGGAAGTTAAATCTTCTTCAGCTGAATCAATTTCTTTATTAATGGAAGGACGGATATTTTTAATGAAAAAATCTTTTTGTAATTCCTGAGCTGCATCCACAAATTCAGGGACAATGAAAAACAAAGCGGATATTTTTTGCTGATCAAGAACTTCAGCAGCGAGTAAATTGTTGCGGATGCCATCATCAAAGGTCAGCAGCATCATCGGCTTGCCGGATGTGAGCTTCTTGTCGAAGTAAGCGGGAAGC
This sequence comes from Bacteroidota bacterium, assembly GCA_030855855.1. GTDB lineage: Bacteria > Bacteroidota > Bacteroidia > Palsa-965 > Palsa-965. Next base: position 17,470 of record JALYQL010000214.1, read on the forward strand.
TCAGATGGTTTTATGAAATGATATTTTTCGTGAAAATAGCTGAGCTGGCGTTTGAAATTATCCATAAACTTCAAAGGTGTTCCGTGATAATTCAGCACCAGCAGCTCATCGTTCGGATGTGGAATTTCTGTCAGAATACTTTCGGCATTTCCGAGAATATTTTTTACGAGATGCCTGGAGCTGTGAATGGCCGGATTGTAGTTCATGTTACCAGGTGTCAATATCAGAACGGAATAAGATCCAGTTGGAAGGTTCTTCGGCCGGATGTTGTCCGGAAAAAGTTTTGACGGTGAAAAATATTTTTTTGTCAATCCTGCGAAAAGAAACCTGTGCAAGCAAGTCCGGCGATAAAGATGCTGCATGTGGATTGCACGCCAAAGAAAGAAAGGCGGCAGCTCCCGATTTTTTTACAGCCGAACGCAGATCACGAAAAGCATTTCTCAGGAACGCGGAATCATTATTTTCAGTATGCACATTGCCAATAACCAGCTCCCGGATTATTTTTTTTCTGCGCGATGGCTTCAGCGTAAACTCAATTGATTTCCCATTCTCTTTGTAGACATGATAAAAATAATGCTGCGTCACGGAATAGCATTTTCGCCACTCAAGAAATTCTTTTTCAAGAGACAATCTGAATCCTTCATCCGCATTTTCACGGAGAGAGAGATCAGGCGCTTGTTTAAAGTGGCGTGAAAGTTTTTTATGCTCATTGCCGAAAAGTGAACGCAACGGATTAGCAGAAGAAACGAACCATTCCAGGTCAAGAATATTTTTCCATCCATTCCGCAACAAACTATTCCGCGAAGCATTGATAGGAAAGCCGACCAAAAAATCAATGCCGAACTTTTCGCGATGCTCACCAAGATAATTCAAAAGCTGCTGAAAAATTCTTTTTCCGCGATATTCAGGATGCACAAGTGAATTGCCCGACTGAAAGGAATTGTAAAGCATGCCTTTAAAATTATAAGGCCAGTAAAAAAACGATTGAAACCCGATTACTTTTTCGCCTTCAAGCGCTGCAATCCGTATACATTTTTCCTTTTGATAAGGATGATCGTAAAAATTATCCATCAGCGTCGAAAAGTCTGCTGCAGGCACATTGTATTGCACGCTGAATAATTCCGCGATCTGCGGTTTCATCCATTCTTCATAAGCTGCAATACGTATCTCCATGGTAGTCGGCAGTAAAAGTACGAATCATGCGGGAATGTGAGTTTGAGAATAAGCGTTTCATTCCCATTAGTCCTGTCTTTTTTGTATTTTTGATAAACAAACAGCTTAGGATCATTACCGGATTTCGGGGTAATATACTTAGCATTTGGCTTTAAGCTACCTCAATTAAAAATCGGTAGTGTATCAGTTTCATCGTTCAGGTATTTTTGCCACAAAGGCACCAAGACACAAAGAAAATGAAACTGGTACACTACCAGAAATCAGAACAATGGCACTTCAATTTATTCATGTTAATAAGGGAAACACGACTGGTGTATTTATTCCCATTAAAGAATGGCAGACCTTAAAAACAAAATATACTGATTTGCAAATTGAAGAAGCGCAAAATATCGTTGAATTTGCTTCATGGCAAAAGCAAATTATCGACGAGCGTCTGAATGATTATTATAAAAATTCTGCGGACGTAACAGATTTTGATAAAACTATTCATGATATTGGAAATAGCCTATGAATTATTCTTTTAAAAACACGCCCGCTGTTAAAGAGGATATTATTCAAGCTGTAACTTACTACAAGGAAATCGCACCTGATCTTGCCAAACAATTTTACCCGCTGTTATTCATGCTTATCGGAATCCTAACGATTATTCTGAACGATAATTGAGCGCCGTATGAAATTATTAGTGTTGTACGAGGAGCTTGCTGGTTATTTTATGGCCTGTATTTCTGAATTTGCCACGCAGCACAATTGTGATGTCCTCATTCTGCGTAAAGAAGTGAATGCAGTAGCCCCGTTTCACTTTGAAGAATCTGCACGCATTAAGCTTATTGACAGAAGCACGCTAAATGAAAAGGAGCTGAGAAATGCAGCAGCTGATTTTAAACCTGATGCTGTTTTCTGCGCAGGATGGGGCTACAAACCTTATTTAAAAATCTGCAAAAGCTTTCATAGCAAAGTTCCCGTTGTGCTTGGATTTGATAACTGGTGGAATGGCTCATTGCGACAACGCGTGACTTCTATCATTGCAAAATCTTATTTTTCAAATCACTTTGACAGGTGCTTTGTTCCGGGTATTCCGCAAAAAGAATTCGCGCTTCGTCTCGGGTTTGATGAAAAGCGCATTGCAACCGGCGCTTATTCCTGCGACTTCGGACATTTTAATGCCTATTTCAATAAATATTCGAAGGAGAAGAAAATAAATTTTCCGAAACGATTTATTTACGCCGGAAGATATTCTTCTGAAAAAGGAATTGAACTGCTCTGGAAAGCTTTTATCAATCTGCAGGATGAATTGCCGAATGACTGGGAGCTTTGGTGTCTTGGCAAAGGTGATATTGAGCCGGTTGTTCATCCGAAGATCCGTCATTTTGGATTTGTTCAGCCGGGCGACATGGAAGATTTCATCAGGCAAACCGGTGTGTTTATTCTTCCCAGTCTTTTTGAACCATGGGGTGTAGTTGTGCACGAATTCACTGCGGCAGGATTTCCGCTTTTGGTCAGTGAAAATGTCGGAGCTGCAGAAGCGTTCCTTAAACAAAGTCAGAATGGATTTTCTTTCCGTGCGGGCGATGCGGATGCAATCTCTTCCGCAATGAAATCCATCGTGGAGCTGACCGATGAAAAGCTTGCCCGTATGGGAGAATCGAGCGCAAAAACGGCAGCTTCGATCACACCGGTCAAATGGGCCCAAATACTTTTTCAGCTGATCCATTCCCGTTGATTATCTTTAAGCTAAATTCAAAAGCACGTGTGCGGAATTAACGGAATAATTTACCTCGATTCAAAAACGGATGCTGAACAACAGGTCCGCAAAATGAATGACGTGCTTGCGCACCGCGGACCTGATGATGCGGGTATTTTTTCTGAACCCGGTATTTCATTGGGGCACCGGCGCCTTTCTATTATTGATCTTTCTCCGGCGGGTCACCAGCCGATGAGCTTTCAGAATGATCGTTACACCATCATTTACAACGGCGAGCTTTATAATTTCAGGGAGATCAGGCATCAACTGAACGATGTTTCTTTTCAGACAAATTCGGACACAGAAGTAATTCTTGCTGCTTATGCGAAATGGGGAGAAGCCTGCCTGGATCATTTCAATGGCATGTTTGCGTTCGCTATTTATGACAAACAATCGCGTGAGCTTTTTATCGCGCGTGATCGTTTGGGAATTAAACCCGTTTATTATTCGCTGACAAAAAACCATCTCACGTTTTCTTCTGAGCTCCGCGGAATTTTTGCCTCTGGTTTAGTGAAGAAAACACTGGACAAAGAATCGCTGCAGGATTATCTCCGTTATCAAACCGTTCATGCACCTGCAACGATCATTGAAAATGTGAAAATGCTTTTGCCCGGACATTTTATGCGCGTTAAAGGCGGACAGGTGGAAATGAAATGCTGGTGGTCGCTGAAAATAAAACCTGTTGATGTTGCGCCTTCTATTGATGAAGTGCAAAAAAATGTGCGGAAACTTTTGCGTGATGCTGTTGAACGTCGCCTGGTCGCTGATGTTCCTTTCGGCGCTTTCCTTTCGGGCGGAATTGATTCCAGCATCGTCGTTGGTCTGATGAGCGAAGTTGCAACTTCTCCGGTCAATACATTTTCTGTCACGTTTGATGACTCAGAATTCAGCGAAGCCGTTTATGCAAGGCAGATCGCGAAAAAATACAAAACCATTCACCATGAAATAAAGCTGAAGCCGGAAGATTTTCTGCACGATCTTCCTGAAGCGCTCGACGCGATGGATCATCCGAGCGGAGATGGCCCCAATACGTATGTGGTTTCAAAAGCAACAAAAAATGCCGGTGTTACAATGGCACTTTCCGGTTTGGGTGGCGATGAATTGTTTTGCGGTTATGATATTTTTAAACGCTCAGTTGAGCTGGAAGAGAAGCGATGGCTGAATTCCGTTCCGCGTGGTATCCGTGTGCTGGCAGGAAATGTGATGAAAAGAAAATCCGGTATTGCCGGTGAGAAAAAAGCGGCTGTGCTTGGACTGGAGGAAATTAATTTTGCGTCTTTTTATCCAGTTTCAAGGCAAGTGCTGCTGAATGAACAGCTCAGTGCGATTGCGCGGGATAATAATCGTAGCACAAATGCTGTGAAAACGATCAGCATCTCGATTGCGGATAAATTTCCCGACAAAGAATATTTGCTCAGCCGGGTTTCTCTTGCTGAAATGAGCACATACATGCAAAACGTATTGCTGCGTGATACCGATCAGATGAGCAT
>JALYQL010000293.1 GCA_030855855.1 Bacteroidota bacterium
TTACAATACAATTTCCGATAGCGAAAAATGTATCGAAGGCTGACAAAAAGAGAAGATTACCTTTTTTGTCAGACTGAGTGTTTTTCGCTTGAGAATGTTTTTTACAATACAATTTCCGATAGCGAAAAATGTATCGAAGTCTGACAAAAAAGAGCAGCATCTTCCCAAATTTTAACAAATAGATAGCTTCCAAACCCTGTACTTTTTAACTATATTTGCTTTACGAAATTCATTTACTTAAAACATAAAACACAATGAAAAAATTATTTATTGTTCTCGCTTTGGCTGGAATGGTTGGAAGCGTTTCTGCTACAACTTTCTCATCACTTACAGGTAACGTGATCGTTTCTGTTAAGAATGACGACAAAAAGAAAAAATCCAGAAAAGAGAAAAAAGAAAAAGAAGCTTGCTGCACTAAAGACGGCGAGAAAAAAGGCGGATGCTGCAAAGACAAAAAAGCAGAAGAAGCAAAGCCTGCAAATCCACAATAGCTTTCGGATAAATTATCTGAGAAAAGTCCCACAGAAATGCGGGACTTTTTTATGCTTACAATTCTTTGATCATCCACAACGTACAGGCGTGGTGACCTGAATTTCCCATTGGCGCAGTGATCTTTTTGAAGCCGGCGTTTTCATACATTCCGACAGCCGTTTCAAGCTCAGGAAAGCTTTCCAGATACAATTGCCTGTATCCTGATTCTTTCGCGAGTTGAATGCACATTTGCATTAATTCTTTTCCAATCCCTTTTCCTCTTGAGGTTGCTGAAAGGTAAAATTTGACCAGCTCGGCGCAACCTTCCGGAAGTCCGTTTGTCGGGTAAATTCCGCAGCCACCAAGTAGTATTCCGTTTTCTTCCACTACCCGATAATGTGATCCCGGTGCGCGGAATAATTCAAATAAGCTGTCGGTTGACGGATCGGTGTAAACAGTTCCGGGACGATCAATTTTAAATTCGCAGAAAACTTTGCGGATCAGCTCAGCCAATTCAGCGTTATCCTTTTTCTCAATTGGTCTGAAATTAACTGACATATTATTTCCTGGCAGTTACTTTATCATACGCATGCTTCATCGCGTCTTTCAGCACTGATTTGCGCACCGTTTTTAATTCAACGAAGGTAGCACCCTGCTTTCCCCACTTATTCGGTACAGGATAAATTATTGCTTTGTCGTAAGCGGAAAAAACAGATTGATCAACGCGTGAAAGCATAAGGCAGGCACGGCTATTTTTCACATCGAGCGTTGCGAATATTTTTTTATTGACGGCGCGAAAAGATGTTTTTTCAAAATGCGGCAGCTCAACAGTTTCGGGAAATGAAAATGCTAATTCACGGAATGCTTTTTCAGTGACCATCGTTATTTGCCTTAAGTGGAAAAACAATACTCTCCAGCTCTTTCAATTCTGAAATTTCATACGTTACTTCTTCGCCATGCCCGCCTTTTGCCGGATTAAAAAAGACCTGGTGCCACCCCGCTTCCCTCGCGCCGATAATATCGCAATGCAGATCGTCGCCAATCATCAGCGCTTCTTCTTTTTTACTTCCCGATTTTTTCAACGCGTGCTTGTAAATGCGATGATCCGGTTTTGTAAAGCCGCAGCCTTCAGAAGTGATGATGATGTCAAAATAATCTTTCAGCCCGCCGTTGGTGATTTTGTGGTGCTGTACTTCCGGAAATCCATTGGTGATTATATGCAGCCTGAAATTATCCTTCAATGTGTTGAGCAATTCCAGCGCGCCGGGAACAAGATTTTTTTTCTTCGGCGCTTCCGAAATATAATCGAGATCGAATTGATCCGCCAGCTTCTGATCATGCACGCCTAAATGGGCAAGCGTCTGCTTAAAACGTAACGCGCGCAATGTCCCTTTGTCAATCAATTTCCGCCTGTAACGGTCCCACAGCAGATCGTTATAGCGGTTGTAATGTTCGATAAAAATTTCAGGTGATTCAATTCCTCTTGCCTTCAATCCGTACTGGTCGTACAATTCAGCCAGCGTTTCCCTTGCGTTTCGCTCCATGTCCCACAACGTGCGATCAAGATCAAAAAACAAATGACGGTAAGATGACATGCTAATGTGTTGTAGGAATGTATTGCGACAAGGCGAGATATTGCGCAAGGCCGTTCAGGATAAGCGACCAGAGCAGTACAGAGCCGATGAAATAAAATAAAACACCTTTTCTCTTTTTATAAAAATTCCCTGCTATCATTGTTCCTATCGGAATAGAAATAATGCAGGGCGTGACAAAAGCGACTCCGACCAGGCCAAAATTTCTTTTCACTTTGATAATAAATCTTCTGCTACGGGTAAATTTCTTTGAATGTTTTTTTTCAAGCTGTGCGACTGGTTTTTTCGAGAAAATAGATTTTACCAGCGCGACCAAATGCTGCCACCACGCGGCAATTTTTGTTCCGGCATAATAAAATGCGAAAACACCGATGATGCCGCCGATCGTAGTCACTGTGAATGATTCCCAGAAAGAAAAATGATAACGTTCCGCTTCAAAAGGCGCTAATAGAAACTTGACACTTGCTATCAATCCTACTTCTAAAACCTCCAGCCAATGCTTAATGTCAAGTTGGTCCATTCTTTAAAGCTTTACCCCGTAAGCAAGATCACCCGCGTCTCCGAGGCCCGGCACAATATAAGATTGAGCGGTCAGCTCTTCATCCACCGCGCACGTCCAAACGCTGCAGTTTTCCGGGAGATTTTTTCTTACGTAATCAATTCCGAACATGCTTGACACTACGGAAACGACGTGAATATGTTTTGGCTTTCCGCGACGCAACAATGCCTGGTAAGTAAGCACCATTGAAGTGCCTGTGGCCAGCATCGGATCGCAGAGAATTAATTCTTTTCCTTCAATACTCGGGCAGGCCATGTAATCGACATGAACTTCAAATGTGCCGTCTTTGTGGTGATGGCGGTAAGCTGAAATAAAAGCATTGTCCGCTTTATCGAGAACGCTTAACATTCCCTGGTGAAGCGGAAGGCCGGCACGAAGAATTGTGGCAATGATTGGCTGCTCTTTCAAAACAGGAACCTGGGCAATGCCAAGCGGTGTTGTGACTTCTTTCATCACATATTCCATCTTCTTGCTGATCTCATACGCCATTATCGCGCCGATGCGTTCGATATTGGTGCGAAAGCGCATACTGTCCTGCTGCACATTTATATCACGTAATTCCGCCATGTACATGCTGAGCACTGACGATTGTTTGCTGAGATCATTAATCATAAAGTGATTTTTCTTTTGTCACATGCTACGCTTTGTACCACTTGATATACCATGGAAGCCGGTTAAAGCGTGCCTGCAAATATACGCATTCTTTTGCGCCGAATCCTCTATAGAAACGTGCAAGCTGCGGATCATTGCTGCCTTCGAAATCGAGCACAAGGTTTTTCTGTGCATTTGCCGAAATAAATCCGTCTATCAGGTAAAACATAGCGCCGCTTTCTTTTCCTTTTTCACTAAGACCGGAGAAAAGAAAAATTACTTTTCCGTTGGCATCCGTAAAAAAAGCACCGGCGAGCAGGTTACCTTCCGCATCCAGCACGCCACGTGAATGCAGCCGACCGCGCGCGTCCAACGCCTGTAATAATTTCCGCAGCACATCATATTGCGGCTCCTGCAGCGCTTTTACATCTTCGCCCCTGCCCTTTCTGAAAAGCGTGATAATTTCTTCGCGGGAAGGAGAATCTGTCAAGGTTAATTTTTGCTGAGCGGCTTTTTTCAAATTGCGTTTTGCATTATCCGAATATGCCTTTTTCAGAATTTCATGCGATTCAATCAGGTCAAGCTCGTGCGTGAGATTAGGACGGAATTCAAAATCATTGCCGACAACTTTATTGAATGTGTTGAGGTTAATCTCGGCATAACGGAATTCTTCCGGAACAGCTTTCAGGAAATTCTGCACATCTTCCGCTGTCAGTTTATTTACCGAAAAAACGCCAAGCTGCTGCACAAAAAACGGTGGAAATAAATAACGGAAACCCATTTTTTTTCCTGCAGTAAGCGGCATCACACTTTTGTATTCACCTTCGATCAATGCTTCCCATTCCGGGCAAACAACATCGAGATACCACGAGTACGCATAAATAATCCCATTGAACGATTTGCGGATGCATTCATCCCATCGTTCACGGTCAATTTCATGGCTGCGGTGGTAATTGATCATAGTTTAATTGGCAGGGTACGAAAAACGAAATGAAGGCGAAAAAGTTCGAAATACGAACCAAAAAACGAAAAGTTACGCAACGGCCTTTGGTAGATTTTCGTTTTACGAACTTTTTCGCCCTTATTTCGTTTTTCGTGCCCTATTTGCATGCTTCCTCCACAATATCTTCGTAAACTTTTTTCCAGCCTTTCCATTGTTTTTCGTCGCTCAGGGTTTCGTTGTGCCAGAGCGTGGAAAAAACGCCGTTGACTTTTCTTGTCGCTGTTATTAATGCTTTTACTTTTTCTGTTGCTTCTTCTGGCGACAGGTGCATGTAAAGGTTCAGTGTCGCGTCCATTGCTGCGAAAGGATGAATACGCAATGTTGTTTCCGATTCGTGATCGAGATCGTAAAAATTAAACGGTGTGCAGATGCCCGCGCGGAAGCCGATTTCATTCGCGAAGCCCATGGAATAATCATCGGTAATATCACGGTCAAGAAGATTGCGGTAGGTGTTCGGAAATTTCAACATCAGAAAATGTTGTCGGCTCCGGGTAATATCGCGGTGAAGAATATTTTTCAGGCGGGAAATTTCAACAGCCAGGCGTGTAGGGTCAGCGTTGGAACCGTATGAAGGATGCACGCCTACATCGGAGTAATCAGAAATGTGGCGGATCAATTCCCTGAACCGGCGATTTTGAGTGGAAAGATTTTTATCGTTCACACCATAATCACCGACGAGAAAGAAATAAAGCGGCTTGAGCGAATATTTTTTCTGCAGTCCGAGCTGGTAATTGTATGTATCGTAAGGATCGCGCTGAAAACCGGCGAGTACGCGTGTCCGGGTACGCATGTCTTCGAAATCTACGTTCAGCAGCGCTTTCGCATAGCCGCCAACGGTGCGCATAAAACCTTTCAGCCGATAGGCATACGCGTTATCAATATCAATCGTTGGCTCGAAGCGATATTGACGCGGTGGAAATTTCAGCTCAGGATATTTCTCTTCTAATTTTTTCCTGATCATAAGCGCCCATTCGTTGATCACAGGCTTGTCGAGGAATTTATGCTCGTAGGCAAGGCTGTTATGCGCGTCGAAACGATCGTTGGAATCGCGGATGTGCGGAAGATATTCTTCGTAGCGGCTGACAAGATAAAATCCGCAGGCAAATGGATCGAATGGAAGAGCAGATGCTTTGCCCGTGGCAAAAAAAACACGATTGCTTTCCCAGTCAAACACAGAAATATTCTGCTCGCTTATGCCCGTTTCGAAAAGAAGGTTACGCGAATAAAAAAACAATTCGTCCCTTACAGGCTGCAATGTATAGCTGACTTTCGGACCGTCAGCAGCGGCGAATTCATCAATATTATCGGTGACTTTTAATTTCAGCCCCAGCAGCTCGCCAAAATACAGGCGGAACATATATCTGCCCCGGTTGGTGAGTTTATGTGTATAGACTAAAATCTCGCTCATCGGGGTGCAAGTTCGCTAATCATTGTCGAACAAATAAATTCTGCGGCATTTCCGTCACCGAAAATTTCAGGATAACTGATATTGGCCTGTAATAATGTCCGGACCGCTTGCTGTATTTTGCGTGGATCGGTATCTGCAAGAATTGCCGCGCCACATTCCACCAATTCAACCCATTCCGTTTCGGGCCGCAATATCACACAAGGTTTTTTGAAATAAAACGCTTCTTTTTGAACTCCACCGGAATCGGTAAGAATCAGTCGCGCATTTTTCTCTAGCAGAATCATTTCAAGAAAAGATACCGGTGGAAGCATCAGAAGATGTGCCGAAGCATAAATTTTCTGCTCTAATTCCGGCAAAAGTGCAAGCTGCTTTTTAGTTCTTGGATGCAATGGAATAACAACCGGCATTTTATGCTCTTCCGCAATTTTTTCGAACGTCTTAAAAATATCAGAGAGACGTTCCGGTTTATCGGTGTTAAAATCGCGGTGGACGGTGGCAAGAAAATAATTTCCCGGATTTACTTTTTCAGAAAAAAGAGAAGCTGCTTTTTGTTCCGCTATTTCCGCAAAATACAAGCTGTTGTCATACATCACATCTCCGCAATGATATACTCCTGATGTTATGTTTTCGTTCGCAAGATTTTCAACACCGGTTTTTGTCGGCGAAAACAACAGTGTGGCGATATTATCGCAATAAATACGATTAAACTCTTCCGGCATTTCGTTATTAAACGAACGCATTCCGGCTTCAATATGAACTACCGGGATATTATTCCTGGCACCGGCCTCAGCTCCTGCATAAGTCGATGTGGTATCACCATACACAAGAATGGCATTCGGTTTTTCCTCCCGGAATAAATTTTCAAGCGCATCCGCCATTTCAGGCATTTGCTCCTGTCGTGTTCCGGAATTGATCTGCAGGTTTATTTTAGGCACCGGAATTTCCAGCTCATCAAAAAACACCTGCGACATATTCTCATCGTAATGCTGCCCCGTGTGCACGATCGTCTCCATGATCTTATCAGAAAATTTTTCACGTATCGCCCTGCTCAAAGCAGCTGCTTTAATAATCTGGGGACGAGCACCGATAACGGTAAAAATATGGATCATAATCTGTAAAACGGATCAAACCAATCCTTCGTCTGCAAAGCTATAATATGTATTTGCTCCCACGATAATATGGTCTAATAAACCGATGTCAAGCAGTTCAGCGCCTTCTTTCAGCTTTTTTGTCAGGCGGATATCCTGCTCGCTTGGCTTTACGGCTCCGGAAGGATGATTATGAGCCAGGATAATCCCGCTCGCGCCATTGTTGACAGCGATCTTAAACACGATCTTGGGGTCAACAATTGTCGCGTTCATCCCTCCGCGGCTGACTTGCTCCTTTTTAGTCACAATATTAGAGCGATTGAGCAGCATAATGTAAAATTCCTCGTGCTGAAGCTCGTCCAGCTCCGGCCGGATGATCCTGTAGGCATCCCCGCTGGAAGTGACCTTCATCGAGGTATTGTCAGCGATCGTTAAATTTTTCCTTCTTGCAAGCTCCAGCGCAGCGATGATCGAAAGGGCTTTTGCTTCTCCCACGCCTGAAAAGCTGGTCAGATCAGAAACGCTCATTTTAGAAAGTTTTTCCAGGCTGTTTTCTGCCGCCAGCAAAATCCGCTTGGCAAGATCAACTGCTGATTCGTTGCGGTTGCCCGAGGTGATCAGAATAGCGATAAGTTCAGCGTCAGATAAAATTCCGCGGCCTTTTAAAAGTAATTTTTCTCTCGGACGGTCATCATCCGCCCAGCATTTGATGGTTAGTTTTAAGGGTGCGTACATATGGTTAAGAAATTAGTAAGTTGGGAAAATAAGAAAACAGGAAATTGGGTATCTCGCCTGTGCTCAATATGACAATGGGAAAATAGGTATCTCGTCTGCGCTCGATAGGCTGTTTTATCTGCGTCTCGTCTGCGCTTTATTAGGGGAATAGAAGTTAAAAAATAGTTATTAGTTAAAGGTTCGTAGTTATAATATTAAAACAAATCATACCTCGGAATTCGCACCGAAGGCGTCCCTTCGGGATAATTCGAACATTTTTTTACCTTCCTTTTTTAAACAAAAAAAGCACTGCCTTTGGAGCAGTGCTGAATAGTAAAGAGATAAATTAAAACTTATTTAGCAAGCTTTGCAACTTGTTTTGTAAGTTTTGATTTGATGTTAGAAGCTTTGTTCTTGTGGATGACTTTTTTCTTTGCCAGCTTATCCAGCATAGAAATAACTTTCGGAAGTGCCGCAGCTGCTGTTTTTCCGTCTTTTTCCTCGCGAAGCTTTTTCAGTACAGTGCGGGTTGATTTCGCCTGGTAACGGTTTACGACACGTTTTGCATCGTTAGAACGGATACGCTTCAGGGAAGATTTATGATTTGCCATCTTGGTATTGTTTATTTTTGAGGCTGCAAATATAGGGTTTTCTTTTAAATCAATCTCAAAAATCATTTTGCCTGAATCATTATCCATACTAAAATTCCTGGAAAACGCCCGAAATGTGCCTGTAATCGACGTCAGGTCGCCTGCTGAATTCCTTTCCGGCCACATTCCAGGCGCTTTTAATATGCCCCTTTTTACCAATGAAGAACGGGCGGAAGTGGGCACAATTTACAAGCAATCGGGTAAGGAAATGGCGGTTTTGCGCGGACTTGAATTTGTGGGACCGAAAATGGCAGATTTTGTCCGGCAGGCGAAAAAAACAGCTTCCGACAGCCACATTTTGGTCCATTGCTGGCGCGGCGGCATGCGCAGCGGGTCGATGGCGTGGCTTCTGGAGACTTCCGGACTGAAAACCGGGGTGCTGAAAGGTGGCTATAAATCGTTCCGGAATCATGTGCTGGAGAGTTTTACCGGTAGCTATAATTTCCATGTGGTGGGCGGAGAAACCGGTTCCGGAAAGACAGAAATCCTGTATGAGCTGGCAAAAATGGGGGAACAAATCATTGATCTTGAGGAACTGGCCTGCCACCGCGGTTCTTCTTTCGGGTCCATCGGGCAGGAAATGCAGCCGAGGCCGGAGCAATTTGAAAATAACCTTTTCCAGGCTTTACAAAAGATTGATCCTGCACGAAGAGTCTGGCTCGAAGATGAATCGCGCAGCATCGGCCGTGTTTTTATTCCGGGACCAATCTGGGAAATGAAGGTCGCCGCGACGTGTTACCGTGTACGACTGCCTTTTGAAGTGCGTGTGCAACGGCTGGTAAAAGACTATGGAAATTTTCCAAAAGAAATATTAGCCGAAGCAACACTCAGAATTCAAAAACGCCTCGGCGGATTGGCAACCTCACAAGCCCTTGAATCCTTAGAAAATGGCGACCTTGCCGAAACCGCACGCATCACACTTCGTTATTATGATAAAGCATACGATTTTCCACAAAGCACGAGAAAATACGAAGGAGTAATATTCATCGATTGTGAAGATGGCGATCCGAAAAAAAATGCGGAATTGATATTAGAAAATTTGAAAATTCGATGATTCGAAATTCAATTACCCAGTCACCAAATTAACAGATTACCAAATCCTAATGTCAGAAATAAAGCTCACCCAATTTTCTCACGGCGCCGGTTGCGGTTGCAAGATCGCTCCTGCTGTGCTCGATTCTATTTTGAAATCGGAATTTATCGCTGAGAATGATCCGAAATTGCTCGTGGGGCATGATAAAAAAGATGATGCGGCTGTTTACGATATCGGCAACGGAAGAGCGATTATCAGCACAACAGATTTTTTTATGCCGATCGTGGATGATCCGTTTGATTTCGGGCGGATTGCTTCGGTGAATGCGCTCAGCGATGTGTATGCCATGGGCGGAAAGCCGCTGCTTGCGATTGCGATACTTGCGTGGCCGTTGGATAAAATTCCGGCGGATATTGCCGCGAAAGTTCTGGATGGTGCGCGTTCGGTTTGTGCGGAGGCGGGAATTCTATTGGCCGGCGGGCATACCATTGATAATGCCGAACCGATCTTCGGACTTGCTGTAACCGGCGAAGTGGAAATCTCAAATCTGAAAAGAAATTCCAGCGCAACAGAAGGATGTTCTTTATTCCTTACTAAACCACTTGGCGTCGGATTGCTGACAACCGCCTGGAAGCTTGGAAAAATTTCCGCTGAAGAATTGCAACCTGCCATTGACACCATGCTGCAGCTGAATAAATCAGGCGAAATTTTCGGGAAGCTTGCGTACGTAAAAGCAATGACCGACGTTACTGGTTTCGGATTGCTCGGCCATCTCGGCGAAATGATTGACGGAAGTGATCTTTCTGCTGAAATTTCATTCAGTAAAATTGCCGCATTGCCCGGCTTGAAAAAGCTCATCGAAAATAATTGCATGCCCGGCGCCACCACAAGAAACTGGAGCGGCTATTACAAAGGAATCGAAGGAATTGAAGTAGAAAGTCTCGGCGTGCTGTGCGATCCTCAAACCAGCGGCGGATTATTAATCGCGGTAGAACCCGGTTTTGAAAAGGATTTCCAGACAGTTGCTCAATCAATCGGCCTTCATCTTGTATCTTTCGGTAAGCTTGTAAAAAAATCAGATGACCGGATTACAATAAAAGAATAAATCGTGAACCTTTAAATCGTAATTCGTACATCGTAATTTCTTTTCCCATATGATAAAAGCCGTAATTGTCGACGATTCTCCTGAAGCCCGCGAAAGCATGTCCGCCGATTTAAAACGCTGGTGCCCTGATGTGCATTTGCTTGCACAGGCAGGAAGCATGGCCGAAGGATTAAAAGTGCTGCGCGAATTAAAACCGGATGTTGTTTTCCTCGACATTCAGCTCGGCGATGGCGATGGGTTTGGCCTGCTCGAACAATTAGGCGAAACGGAAACAAAAGTAATTTTCACCACCGGCAATGATAATTACGGCATACGCGCGATAAAATTTTCCGCGCTGGATTATTTGCTGAAACCTGTTGACCCCGACGAGTTAATAGCAGCGGTGGAAAAATTAACGCAGGAAAAGAAAAAACAATCCATCAGCGAAAACATCAAGTTGCTTACCGAACATCTTCGCCCTTCATCAGGCGGTGGTATAAAACGACTCGCCCTCAACAGCGCCGACAAAGTCCAGGTGATAAATATCACCGATATTATCCGTTGCGAATCCGAAAGAAATTACACCACCTTTTTCCTTAAAGGCGGACAACAGATTGTAGTCACAAAAACGCTCAAAGAATATGAAGATCTTCTTGAACCAAGCGGCTTTGTGCGCATTCATCATTCCCATCTCATCAACCTCGAGCACCTGAAAGAATTCGTAAAGCAGGACGGTGGCTACGCGTTAATGGACGACAAAGCGCATGTACCTGTTTCCGTACGTAAGAAAGAAGATTTACTGCGTGCATTGGGGCTTGGGTAATAAAAGGAAATTGGAAAATGGGAAAATGGAAATCAGGAAACTGGAAATTGGGAATTGGAAATCAGGAAACGGGAAATGAGGTGAAGCGAATATCGATCCTACCTGCTCAAAACCGTTTCCTATTTTCTTAATTTCCATTTTCCCAATTTCTATTTTCCCAATCGAACGCAGAAGAGATACCAATTTCGAATTTCCCCCACTCCCATTTATCCCGAAAAAATAATCACTTCTTCATCCGGCAGAATCACTTGCTCATTCCTCCCTATTCTACCGGGAGAATGAAATAGTTTCGTAACATGACATTACGAATCATCTTGTGTATTTCGGCTATAGTTATTCTCGGGATTATTACTTTCTTTCTGATCCGGGCGAATATCAACACCGATGAGTTTTCACGATCACCGATTTAAAGCAATTCTTAAGGAAAAAATTTCCGGATTGGTTGTACCGGATATTATTTTCTTTGGCGAATTGTATTAAAAAGAGAGGTCTCGTCCCCCGTAAGCAGGGACGAGACCTCGTCAATTAAGATAAAACGGGGATGTGAATTATCTTGGTTTAGCAGGTGTTGTGGTTGGTGTTGTGGTTGGAGTTGTAGTTGGTGAAGTAGCTGTACGCGGAGTAGTAGTCGGGCTTTTTGTTTCAGACTCGGGTTTTGTTTCCGGTTTTGTTTCAGCTTTCGGTTCAGTGGTTGTGGTTGTAGTTGTCGTCGCCTTTTTATTTTCAGACTTTGGCGCCGGAGTTCTTGGCGTTCCACCACCACCAGTGCGGCTGTTGGCATACGTTACACTGAGCGAAATGCTCGCGGTTCCATTTGCCGTGATAACATTCACCGTGATCGTATTCGCCCCGAGCGTAAGATTCGCATTAAACGAAAGCACATGAGTGTTGGCATCGTAAGTTCCGCCCATCACATGCATGTTATTTACACGGACCGAAATTTCACTCATCGAACTTGCGCCGAGCACTGTCATTGTAACCGGCAGACTCTGCGTAGTAGAATTTGAGCTTTGTGATGACGGAGAGATAAGTGTGATGCTTGGCGGTGTGCCCGATGGACGACCACCTGAAGGTGCGGTGGCCGGTCCATCAGTGCTTGTGCCGGTTGCAACAGCTACATATTTAATTGTGGTGTTGTCGCTTGCTGTTCCCGCAGAATTGGTCGCGGTTACGGTAAACTGATTCGCGCCTGCCACAAGTACCGGTGAGAAAGTCACCATATGCGTTGCTGCATTGAATGTAAAAGGAATGTTCGGCTGCTGCATGCTGCCAACTGTGATCTGGCCCGACATGGTTACGTGCAATACTTCTGCTGTTACAGTTGTCGGGCTTGTAGAAGTAATGAACGGATTCACAGACGGCGAAGTAATGTTCACCACAGGTGGCAATACAACAGGCTCGTTCGCTACTCTGTAATTTATTTCGCAGGATTTCGAATTCGTTCCGGCGGTATTTGTTCCGGTAATTGTGAACGGGTTCACACCACTCACAAGAGTAACAGGGAAGCTCACTTGTGCAAATGCTCCCATGTTCACGAAATTAAATGCAGTCACGGGTTGGTTATTGAACACGATGATTACCTGGCTTGCAATTGTTACATTGGTCACTGTAGCCTGCACAGTGTATGCAGCTGTTTTCACCAATAAAGGACAAGTTCCGGGATTGGTAATTGTAACTACCGGAGGCTGCACAGTTTGTGTGGTAACTTTATAAGTGATTTCGCAGGATTTGGAATTTGTGCCGCCCGGGTTTGTTCCTGTAATGGTGAATGGATTCGCGCCGGCATTTAATGTGACAGGGAAACTTACCTGTGCATATGCGCCCATGTTCACAAAATTAAACACGGTCACAGGCTGATTGTTGAACAGGATAGAAACCTGGCTCGCCATTGTTACATTGGTGATATTTGCCTGGATGGTGTATGCGGCAACTTTTACGGAGAAAGGACACGCTGCAGGAGCAGTGATCGTTACAACCGGTGGCTGTATAGGTGCAACCGGGTTGTAATTGATCGTTGTATGATCAGAAGCGCTTCCGATGCTGTTGGTTCCGATCACTTCATACATATTGCTTCCGCTCAGCAGGCTGGCTGTGAAATTCACCTGGTGAGTATTCGGATCGAAAGAGAAGTTGGTAACCGGAGTTCCATTGCGGCGCACCTGTATACCTGAAACAGCAGTTACATTTAAAACAGTTGCAGTAACGTTCGTGGTAGCTGTCGGTGAAGTGTAAGGATCTACCGAAGGATTGGTAATAGTAACCTGCGGAGGCAATTGATTCGGAGTGGTATTCGTAACCACGGTATTGTTGTAATAAATGGTCTGAACATCCGAAGCGCTTCCGAATTGATTTGTTGCAGTAACCTGGTAAGTATTCACACCATTCATAAGTGTGTGTGAAAACACCATCGTGTTGGTAGATGCATTATAGCTAAAGTTATTGCTTGCCTGATTATTGATCAGCAGGTTGATATTTCCTGATGACGCAACATTATCAACACGAACAACCAATTGCTGGTTCACAACAGTAGCGGTATAAGGCTCAACTGAAGGAGTTGTAAAACGAACCTGCGGAGGATAACCAGACGGAGTGTTGTTGTTCGGTGGATTGTACGGCGGGTTGTTTGGCGGATTATTGTTCGGTGGATTATTGTTCGGCGGATTGGTGTTCGGCGGATTTGTTACAACAGGTGGTGTATTCGTATTCGGAGTATAGGTATTCGGGTTTGGCGGAGGAGGATTGTTGGTGGTATTAGAGCTGCTGTTTCCGTTACCACCAAAAGTCCAGCGGATAAATAATCCGTCATAATTATAAATATCATTATTCGGTGTTTTTGCACCTGTATAATCATGATTAACGCCATCGATAAAATCATTCAACGCAAAAGTGGTGCGATGCTCTACGCCAATTGCGAACGCATTAGACCATTGGTAGCCGAAACCAACACCAACACTCGGCATAAAATTCCATTTACCGGAAGAAGTGCTTCCGTGAGCGATTGTTTCGTAATCACCATTTCTCCACAGATCCTCAAGATTAGTCTGAACAGCGTCATCATTACCATTAGTGGCCATGCTAATCGCCGAATAATCATATTGAGCCATGTTTGCATCCAACTGGTTGATCGTGGTTTTCCAATGCGTCAACCCGATTCCTCCAAAAGCATAAAGCAATACACCATGCTTACGCAATCCATTGCTTCCGACAATTAATTCATAAGCAAATTCATCGAAACGCATTCTGTAATTGCTGTACACATAACCGTCATTATTCGCAGTCGGCGTTGCATAGTCGGTCGCGCCTTGTGACAAAACCGGATTCGCGCTTATTCCATACAAGCGGTGGTAATTGTAACCGTAATTACGGCCATCAAGAAAACGAAAGCGCCATCCGAAATAAAGCGGACCTTTTTTATCGAGCTTTGAATAACGGGATAAAGTAACGCCCCAGCCGATTCCGCCCATGCCTTTCATATCGCTGGCTTGCCATGTTCCTCCCATATTAAGTCCAACCCAAATCGGACGGCGGGAATTGGCTGGTGTCTGCGCCATCACATTTAATGTTGCGGCGATCAAAAGTAGAAGTGTAATAAATCGTTTCATAGATCAGGTTTTAAGGAGACAACCACCAGTTTGCACGAATTATGCCGAATAAGAGGAGTGGCTAAAGTGATTCTTGAAAGATACTGGAAATCAGGGATTTGAGAACAAGCTATGTTTATAAGTGGCAAAGTTATTCAATAAAAGGTAAAAAAAAGAATTCATTCATCCGGCACTACCTGCATTCCGCCGGATGATCTGCGCCGCTCATCGGATGCATTTTTACCTGTTGACTTTCCGGTACCGTTGACGCCGATTTTTTCATTCAAACCACTTTTTCCACTGCTGCTGCTTTTTCCTGCCGCTTCCTTTAAACAACTTTTTTCCTGCCGCTGCCGCTTCTTTACTGCCGCTGTCTTTTTACTGCCGCTTTTTTCACTGGAAAAATCCACGAAAACCACCTTATACCTCCCATCCTCGCGAATTCGTACTTTAGTAGGCGGAAAATCCTCTGTGGTCGAATTTTCATCCCATATAAAAAGCATGTCAGATGCTGAGCTTGTTGCACGATTCAAAGAATCGGGCGATAATATCTGCATTGGCGAGCTTTTCTCACGCTATAAACATCTCGTTTTTGGTGTGTGTATGAAATATCTTGCCGACGAGGATGAAAGCCAGGATGTGCAGATGCAGGTGTTTGAAAAATTGCTGCGCGATCTTCATCGTCATACTATAGAGCAGTTCAAAGGATGGTTGTATACGGTGACGAAAAACGAATGCCTCATGTATATCCGCAGCCGTAAAAGCAAACGTTTGAACGACGCGGAAGTGAAAAAAGATATGGCTGGGTTTATGGAAACCGACATATCATTGCATCCTGAAGGTATCACAGACACCGAACATCAATTAAGAGAAATGGAAGACAGTTTAGAAGGCCTCGGCGAAAATCAACGTCGTTGCCTGGAGCTCTTCTACCTTGAATTGAAATGTTACAAAGAAGTGTCGGACATAACAGGATTTACTTTGAATGAAGTGAAAAGCTTTATTCAAAACGGAAAAAGAAATTTAAAAATACTGATGAGTAAGCGTAAACATGGCTGATCAACCCACATATAAGTTTCTTCCCGAAGACAAATGTCTGTCGGAGTCGCAGCTCTTCGATTATATCGACGGCAAGCTGAAGGCTTCTGATATGCACTTTATCGAGAAGCATATTTTGTCGTGCGGTTTTTGCAGCGATGCGCTTGAAGGTTTTGAAAAAGTAAAAGACCGTGAAAAAGCCGCAGCCTTTATTCCGCTCGCTTCAGCAGAAGAAAAGAAAGAGGAGCCAAAAGTAATTCCGCTCAATCCGGGAAGAAAATATTACGCCCTTGCGGCAGGAATTGTTCTGATCCTCGGCATTACAATGTTCCTGAAGCTTTCTGTTTTTAATGACAGGAACGAAGCAAAAATGGCGCAGGTCACACATTCCGACAGCACTTCTGCAATCACCTCTAAGGACGAGCCTTATGCACAATTCAAAAGTTCTGATTCTGTCAGCCAGTCGAAGGTAACAACCGGCAGCATTGTGCGAAGTGACAATAATCTCCGCGCCGGGGAAAAGCAGACTGATGGTGAGGTTGGTTTCTCAAGGGTATTTCCAGCGGATGAATATAGAGCATTAACACCTCCTCCTGCACCAAAGGTTGAGGAAAACCAGGATAAATCAATCTCCGGGGCTTATGGTGATGATTTGGATGATTTTGTAAATGTAGTAGACGCCAAAGCGTCGGATGAAGAAACAGCGCTGCAGGAACAATCAAAACCGGAACAGCAGGCAGAAGGAAAAGCTTCAGATAAAAGTAAGCTGGCCAATCGCGCTGAAAATGATCAGCTGCAGAAAAAAGCGGATCAGCTGGCTGTCACAGAAAAAGAAAATGCGAATCAGAATCAGCCCGGTGCAACAGGCACATTCTCAGGCCCGGCTTCACAGGGAACGGTGACCCCGCAAACCACAAGTTCATCCACTTACCTCTGGTCAACAGTGCCGTCCGGAGCAGTTACCGACAGCGCTGTGGTTGTAAACACAAAGGGCGAACGTGAGCTGGATCTCTCTTATGAGAATGCCAATAAAATGCTTGCTTCGGGACAGGCCGCGGGTTCACTTGCATTATATGATGAAGTATTGAAAAATCCCGCGCATCCACATTACCAGGACGCGCAATGGAAAAAAGCCGAAGCATTGATCCAGCTCAAACGCATCGACGAAGCCAAAACATTGCTCACGCAGGTCGCTGCCAAAACCGGAAAATACCAGCAGCAGGCAAAAGAAAAGCTCAAAACACTTTAAAGGATTGGGTGATTTTCGATTGCCGATTGGTTTACGAGGAGCTATAATTTTGCAATTTCCCAATCCAATCGGAATTCAAAAATCGGAAATCGGAAATCCAAAAATCGGAAATCCAAAACTATGCTTCCGGGTATTTATAAGCGATGAAATTAAAAGGATGATCCAGGATAAGGGACATCTCTTCACCTTTATCACGAATGTCTTCATCTTCCTGCTCGTAATGCCAGTTGATAATGATGGTTTTCCCTCTTGGCTTCATACGGATAAAGCGGGAAAGTATCGTAAGAATAGAGCGCACCGAACCTGTGTTGAGATGATCAAGCATAATGTCAATGGACAGAACATCTCCCTGGAAAACCGCTGTGAATTTTTCGGCCCATTTGTCGGCAGGAGAATAAAAGATCGTTGCATCAGCCGGAATCGACCGGCCTGATATTTTGAATTCACCCTTATCCGCATCAAAAAGAATCAAAGGTGTAGTTTTGGTATGATGAACCTGCAGCTTCTCCATTTAATTCAAAGACAAAAATAGTTCAACACTAAAAAATGTATATTCTCCTTCAAGCTGAAGAAATTTATATTTGATCGGGCCAGTAACCGCACGTGCAATTTCAAGTAAGCCTAATCCGGCATTAGTCCGGCTTCCGCTGTTTAATGAGACTTCCATTTGTTTCATATACATCTCACGCAAAGATTCCTGTTCAGCAGCATTGATAACATCGAGCCTTTTTCGCAACAGATCCACTTCTGAGCTTCGCATAATATTGCCACAAAGGAGCCCGAACTCGCCGCCTTTATAACGTTGCATAAATACCACCGAACCCGCCTGTGACCTTGCC
>JALYQL010000286.1 GCA_030855855.1 Bacteroidota bacterium
GATGTTTTTTCATTCGCGAATGAACATCCGTATCGTATCGAATTTTTCGGCGAAGAAGTGGATTCCATCCGCACATTCGATACGCTCACACAATTGTCGATCAAAAATTTAGACCGGCTGACGATCATTCCGAATGTGCAGGGAAAATTGCTGATTGAAAACCGCGAATCATTTTTTGATTATTTCGCTTCCGCAGTTCACGAAACTGCCGGCGCTCCGAACACGATCTGGCTCTCTGACATTGGCGGAGCGGAAGGATTGATCGAAAAAGAATTTGAAGCGGCGCAAAAAGCTTTTGACGAACAAAATGAACATTCGCCGGTAAAGCACCTTTCGCCGGAAGAGCAATATATCAACGGTGAAAAATTCCGGAAAGAAATACTCAATTTTTCATTGGTGGAATTCGGCAACCGTTTTTTACTGCAGGATCCGCTTGAAGTAGAATTTTCTTTTTCACCACAACCTTCTTTCCAGAAAAATTTTGATCTCATCACACAAGCACTTGCAAAAAACACCGCGCAGGGTTATAAGAATGTCATTTTTACCGATAGCGCAAAACAGGCTGAACGGTTGTATAAGATATTCGAAGACATCGGAAGAAAGCTTGAATACACGCCGCTTGTACATTCCGTGCATGAAGGTTTTGTCGATCACACCTTAAAGATCGCTTGCTTCACCGATCACCAGGTTTTTGAACGCTATCATCGTTTTCGTTTGCGCGATGGATTTCAGCGGAAGAAAGAAGCGCTTACCATTAAAGAATTACGCGGACTTAATCCGGGAGATTACGTGGTGCACATCGATCACGGTGTGGGGCGTTTTGCCGGATTGGAAAAGATCGAAGCCGGTGGAAAATTCCAGGAAGCAATACGATTGGTTTACCGCGATAATGATGTGCTGTATGTCAGCATTCATTCGCTGCACCGCATTTCAAAATTCGCGGGAAAAGACGGAGAAGTTCCGCGCATCGATAAGATCGGTTCTGCTGTATGGCAGAATTTAAAGCAGAAAACAAAAACGCGTGTCAAGGAAATTGCGTTCGATCTCATTAAACTTTATGCGGCGAGAAAAGCGCAGGAAGGATTTCAATTCTCGCCGGATAATTACCTGTATAATGAGCTCGAAGCTTCTTTTATTTACGAAGACACGCCCGACCAGCTCAAAGCGATCAACGATGTAAAGCGCGACATGGAAAATGCACATCCCATGGACCGTTTGGTTTGCGGTGATGTCGGTTTCGGAAAAACGGAAGTTGCAATCCGTGCCGCATTCAAAGCAGTCTGCGATTCAAAACAAGTTGCCGTTTTGGTTCCGACAACGATCCTGGCGATTCAGCATTTCAAAACATTTTCCGAACGATTAAAAGATTTTCCGGTAAAGATCGATTACATCAACCGCTTCCGTTCGGCAAAAGAGAAAAAAGAAATCCTGCAAAAGCTCGCGACTGGCCAGCTTGATATTCTCATCGGCACACATGGAATTGTAGGGAAAGATGTAAAGTTCAAAGATCTCGGATTGCTCGTGATCGACGAAGAGCAAAAGTTCGGAGTGGGCGTGAAGGATAAATTGAAAACGATCAAAACAAATGTTGACACATTAACACTTACAGCAACACCGATCCCGAGAACATTGCAATTTTCATTGATGAGCGCGCGCGATCTCAGCATCATTAATACGCCGCCGCCAAATCGTTTTCCTGTGCAGACCGAATTGCACACGATGAGTGAAGAGCTCGTGCGTGATGCCGTGATGTTTGAAATTCAACGCGGTGGCCAGGTGTTTTATGTGCACAACCGCGTTTCAAATATTTATGAAGTAGCAGGAATGATCCAGCGGCTTTGCCCCGACGCACGGGTAGGTGTGGGCCACGGACAGCTCGATGCGCATAAGCTCGAGCACGTGATGGTTGATTTTATCGAAGGAAATCTTGATGTGCTGGTGGCCACTACGATCATTGAATCGGGACTTGACATCAGCAATGCGAATACGATCATCATCAACGACGCGCATATGTTCGGGCTAAGCGATCTTCACCAGATGCGTGGACGTGTTGGCCGTTCGAATAAAAAAGCGTTTTGTTACCTGATGACGCATGCTGTTTATTTGTTGACATCAGAAGCACAGCGGCGGTTAAAAGCAATCGAGGAATTTTCTGATTTGGGAAGCGGCTTTCATATTGCGTTGCGCGATCTTGACATTCGCGGTGCGGGGGATCTGCTGGGCGGCGAACAAAGTGGTTTCATTTCCGACATCGGTTATGATATGTACCAGAAAATTCTCGATGAAGCGATTCGTGAATTGAAAGAGACAGAATTTAAAGAATTGTTCAAGGAAGAAGAAGAGCTGCGTGAATTGCGCAAAGACGATACATCCGCGAAGCATGTCGGCGTGTATGTGCGCGATACGCAGATTGACACTGATCTTGAAATTCTTATTCCGGATGAGTATGTGGATAATATTACGGAGCGTCTTTCTCTTTACCGTCAGCTCGATGATACACAAAGTGAAGATGATCTCGGCCGTTTTGAATCTTCCCTTCGCGATCGTTTCGGCCCGATCCCGGAACAGGTAATTGAATTGATCGACACCATTCGCCTGCGCTGGCTGGGAATGGATATTGGTTTGGAAAGATTAGTGCTGAAAAACGGGCGAATGACAGCTTATTTTATCTCCAATAAAAATTCCGCGTATTATCAGTCTGAAGCATTTACAAAAGTGTTGAAATTTATGCAGGCCAATCCACGCGCCGCCAAAATGAAAGAAGCGAATAATAAGCTGACGCTGGCCTTTGAAAATGTGAAAAGTGTGAAAGTGGCATTGGGAATATTGGGGCCGCTTTCGAAGTAAGGGCGGATTTTTTAGCTACAAAAACATTTCAATCCTAAATTAAATCGTACATCCCACATCGTAATTCGTACATCTTTTACAGATCTCTTCCCATTCTCCGGTAAAAGCTAATAAATACAATTGAAAAAATAACGGAGAAGAAGGTGTCAATCATTGCACCTAAACCAAAATCCCCGACCAGGATCTGTATCGTGATTTTAGTAATGGTGATGTAAGCGAATAATTCCGCTCCCCACTTTTTCATGTGCCACACCCCAACAAGCGAAATAAACCGCAGCGCGATGATAGATCCGTAAACAATAGGATACCATCCCGCAACATCACGAATCCCCGGCGCAGAAATAGCGATGATCTGTCCGGCGGAAAATATAAATCCGATGACACCAAGTATCGATATTATTACGGGACGTTTACGGAGTGTTACTGACATGGGAATTCAAGATTTAAAATTCAACATTCAAAATTGTTTTTCCACGGAGGTGTTTTTAAATTTTATTTAAAATCTTGAATCTTGAATCTTGAATCTTGAATCTTGAATCTTGAATCTTGAATCTTGAATCTTGAATCTTGAATCTTGAATCTCGAATCAATTACTCCTGATCGCTTCCACCGGATCTAATTGCGCTGCAGAATATGCAGGAATAAATCCAGAAATAATACCAATCAAAACCGAAATCGTTATTCCGAGCGTGATGTTATTCAGCGAAAGCACAAATCCGAAATCAATAAATTCATTCGCGATCAGCACAAGCGAATAATCAAGCAGCAATCCTAATATTCCGCCGCACAGGCACAACACTACCGACTCCGCCAGGAACTGCATCAGGATGAACCAGCGTTTTGCCCCAAGTGATTTCTGGATCCCGATCTGGCTTGTCCGCTCACGCACCGACACAAACATGATATTCGCGATTCCGAAACCGCCCACAAGGATCGAAAACGCCCCGATGATCCAGCCGATAACGCCCACCACACCGAATACTTCCTGTAATGGTCCGGCCAGCACACTTACTTCATTCAGCGCAAAATTATCCGACTCCGAAGGTTTCACTCTGCGCACGCTCCGCATAATTCCCGAAAGCTCATCCTTAAGATCGGCAATGCTCACCTTGTCTTTGGTTTTCACCATCATGTAAGGCTCAATGTTTTCGCTTTCCACATCCACCATCGCCCGCGCGAAATTCAATGGAATTACCACCTGGTTATCGCTGCTGTTGCCCATCATGCTTTCGCCTTCCGACTTAAAAACGCCGATCACAAACGCCTTTCTTCCCATGATCTTCAGCTCCTTCCCGATCGGATCTTCATTGCGGAAAAGCCCTTCCGCGATATTGCTGCCGATAATCACCACCGGCCGGCCCGTTTCACATTCCTGCGCGGTAAAATACCTGCCCGCTCCAAGGTCAAACGGTTTTACAAGATTGTATTCGAAGGTGGTGGCAACCACATCGGCGTTTTCAATAGACGAGGTTTTATAACGCAGCGTCGCATTCGTGTTTGCCGTAAAAACCACTGCATCGGCCAGCAACGAACGGCGTTTTACCTCGTCGCGCTCCTTTACAGTAAAAGTCGGGCGGTTGAAATATTCCCACCATTTCCATTCACCGTCCGGAACCCACGGCATGCGTTGTATAAAAATGACATTTTCACCAAGCGACTGAACGCTGCCACGGATCTTTCCGGCCATAGAATCGACAGCAGTAAACACGGCAATAATGGCGAAAATGCCAATGGTGATCCCGAGTAATGAAAGGAGGGTACGCAACCGGTTTACCCGCAGCGCATGGAAGGCAAAAAGCACACTTTCACGAAGGAGTGTGAGGAAGAGCATGGGGCAAAGTTACTTGTTTTGATTATGGAGCGAACCGGCAAAGCATTAAAGTTGCGCTTGGTTCCGGTGCTACGTTACAAGTCCGGCCGCCCGCCATCAACGCACTTCGGGCTTTCCACTTCGCCCCGGGCTGGGAAATCAAACCGTCAGGCGCAGCAAAAACAACAGAAGAAAGCAACCCTCCCTCTTTAGATTCTTACGATCTTCTCCAATAGTACACTTAAAAACTATTATCCCACAGTTATCCGGAATGCGAAATAAAACAGAGAAAATGGATAATATTTACCGTGAGATGAGGTACGAATTACGAGTTATCCGCCGTGGCCGATACGATTATTTGGGATTTATGATTCCGTTTTTAAAATCGTAATTCGTACCTCGTACTTCGTACATCCCTTTCCCTTTTATGAACAGCATGCGCCCCTTTATCAACATTGGGAAAAAACACCGTTTTCGCTGCAATTCAGGGCGCTAAAACGCTTAGCTTTGACTTCAATTTCCCGAAGAAAATTATGAGCGGTCAAAAGAAAATCAAAAACGCGCTGATTTCAGTATTTTATAAAGATAATCTTGAACCGGTTATCAGAAAATTATACGAGCTTGGCGTCGGACTTTACAGCACAGGCGGAACACAAACGTTTATCGAAGGACTAAAAATTCCGGTAACGCCTGTCGAAACATTAACTTCTTATCCGTCCATCCTTGGCGGAAGAGTAAAAACATTGCACCCGAAAATTTTTGGCGGAATTCTTTCGCGCCGCGGACTTGAATCCGATATCGCGCAGCTGGAAGAATATGAAATTCCGGAAATCGATCTTGTTATCGTAGATCTTTATCCGTTCGAACAAACTGTTGCTTCTGGAGCATCTGAGCAGGATATCATTGAGAAAATTGACATCGGCGGAATTTCATTGATACGCGCGGCAGCAAAAAACTTCTCCGATGTAATTATCATTTCTTCACGCAATGATTATCCGTCTCTGCTTGATCTGCTCAATGCGCAGGATGGTAATTCGGAATTGGCCGACAGAAAAAAATTCGCGACAAAAGCATTTTCGGTTTCTTCGCAATACGATACTGCTATTTTTAACTGGTTCAACGCTGGTAACGAAGAGCTTGTTTTTCGTCATGCTGAAAACGGCGGACGTTCTTTGCGCTACGGCGAAAATCCACACCAGCAGGCAAAATTTTACGGAGATCTTTCCGGAATGTTTGAACAGCTGAACGGGAAAGAACTTTCGTATAATAACCTGCTCGATGTTGATGCTGCTGTGGGACTGATCGCGGATTTCGCTGAGCCGACATTTGCAATTATCAAGCACAACAACGCCTGCGGACTTGCTTCACGCGATTCGCTGGTGGATGCATGGAATGCTGCTTTGGCTGCTGACCCGGTTTCTGCTTTTGGCGGAATATTGGTTTGCAACCGCAACATTGACGTGACAGCTGCCCTGGAGATCACGAAAATTTTCTTCGAGGTTATTATCGCTCCTTCCTACGATCCTGCGGCGCTGGATATTCTCAAGCAGAAACAAAACCGCATTATCCTCGTACAAAAACCTGTAAGTCTTCCCAACAATCAATTCCGCTCGTTGCTCAATGGCGTAATTGCACAGGAGAAAGACGTTCGCACCGAAACCACTGCTGATATGAAACCGGTTACTGCTTCCGTACCGAGCGCGCAGGAATACGATGATCTCGTGTTTGCAAATAAGCTGGTGAAGCATACCAAATCCAACACCATCGTTTTTGCAAAGAACCGCCAGCTGCTCGCCAGCGGAACGGGCCAGACTTCCCGTGTTGACGCTTTGAAGCAGGCTATCGTAAAAGCGCAGGCATTCGGTTTTGATTTGAAAGGCGCAGTGATGGCCTCCGACGCTTTTTTCCCTTTTCCCGATTGCGTGGAAATTGCGGACAACGTCGGAATTCACGCCGTCATTCAACCAGGCGGATCAATAAAAGATAAAGATTCCATCGCATACTGCGACGCACACGGCATGGCGATGGTCTTCACAGGTAACAGACATTTTAAACATTGAGAAAAAATGTACGAATTACGAATTACGATGTACGATTTTAAAACGCGCATCCCGGTTCATAAGTCGTGCTTCAGGAAATAAATTACAAAATATATCGTACATCGTAATTCGTACATCGTAAATCCATTATGGGAATATTCAGTCTTTTCACTCAGGAAATCGCAATCGACTTAGGAACTGCAAACACAATTATCATTCACAATGATAAAGTGGTGGTGGATGAGCCATCCATTGTTGCCATTGACCGCGCTTCAGGAAAAATTATCGCTGTTGGTAAACAGGCGATGCAGATGCATGGCAAAACGCATGAAAATATCAAGACCATTCGTCCGCTGAAGGATGGAGTGATCGCGGATTTCCATGCTGCGGAGCACATGATCCGCGGAATGATCAAGATGATCAATCCCGGGCGCAAATTATTTTCTCCATCCCTTCGAATGGTAATCTGCATTCCTTCGGGCATTACTGAAGTAGAAAAGCGTGCGGTGCGTGACTCTGCTGAGCATGCAGGCGCGAAAGAAGTTTATCTCATTCATGAACCAATGGCTGCCGCGATCGGTATCGGTATTGACGTGGAAGAGCCAATGGGAAATATGATCATCGATATCGGCGGTGGTACTTCTGAGATCGCGGTTATCGCGCTCGGCGGAATTGTCTGCGATAAATCCATTCGTATCGCGGGCGATGAATTTACCGGAAGCATTGAAGAATACATGCGTCGCCAGCATAACATCCTCATCGGCGAGCGTACAGCTGAACGCATCAAGATCGAAGTCGGCGCCGCAATGTCCGAGATCGAAAATCCGCCACCCGATTTCCCGGTACACGGACGCGATCTCATGACCGGCATCCCGAAAGAAATTTATGTTTCTTACGTTGAGATTGCTCACGCGCTCGATAAATCGATTTCGAAAATCGAAGAAGCTATTCTCAACGCGCTTGAGATGACACCACCAGAGCTTTCGGCTGATATTTACCGTACAGGAATTTATCTTGCGGGTGGTGGTTCACTTCTCCGCGGTCTCGACAAACGCATTTCGCTCAAAACGAAATTGCCGGTTCACGTAGCTGAAGATCCGTTACGTGCTGTTGCCCGGGGAACAGGTATTGCGTTGAAGAACATTGACAAGTTTCCTTTCCTTATTAAATAGGAAACAAGAAATAAAGAAAATTGGAAAAACAGGGAACAGGAAAATAAGAAATTTGAAAATTGGGAAACAGGAGTCAAGAAGTCAGGTTAATGAAATGTTCCGAAGCCCATTAACTTAATTTCCAATTTCCTGATTTCTTTTTACCCAACAGACAATGCGCAATCTCGCAGTCTTTTTAGTACGGCATTATTTCTTTCTGTTTTTCCTGCTCCTGGAAATTCTCGCCGTTTATTTTCTTGTCAAACGTAATTTTTACCAGCACACAAGCGCAGTATCGGTTGCTAATTGGTTTACAGGATCGCTTTACCAGGCGAGGACAGATTTTACAGAATACCTGGATCTGAAAGAGCAGAATAAAACACTTGCAGATAAGCTTGCCGAGCAATTCAACCAGCAGAATACTTCTTATTTTTTATATACTTCAAAAGGAGTTGCTTACAACGATACCGTGTTCAGGGAACGGTATGAATATTTAGCCGCGGACGTAATTGACAATACAGTGACACGAAGAAATAATTACATCGTTCTTAACCGTGGAACCAATCAGGGTGTGCTGGTCGATATGGGCGTTGTTTGCGCGGATGGTGTTGTCGGGATTGTGCGTGAAGTGTCGGATAATTTCTGTGTGGTGATGTCTTTGCTGCACAGCGATTCAAAGATCAGTACAAGCCTGAAGAAAGACGGATCATTCGGTACACTGGTATGGGATGGGGCAGATTACCGTACTGCAACACTAAAAGATCTTCCGGTGGTGCCGGTTAAAAAAGGCGATACGCTGGTTTCAAGCGGGCTTGGCGAGGCGTTTCCGAGTGGGGTGGCGGTAGGGACGATTGAAACTTTTAAAATCAATTCGGAAAATAAAACATATATCGTGGATGTGAAGCTGGCCACCGATTACAAGAAGCTGCGCCATGTATTCATTGTGAAAAATCTTTTGCGTGGCGAAATAAACGACTTGAAAACAAAAGCGGGTATCGAAAATGATTAATGAGATCATCAGGCATATCATGCGTTTCATACTGCTTGTGGCGGCACAAGGCCTCATTCTTAAAAATGTAGAGCTTGGTACCTACATCAACCCGTTTTTGTATCTGTTATTCCTGCTGCAATTACCGTTTGAAACTCCACCCTGGCTGGTGCTGATTATTTCTTTTGTGCTCGGTTTTTTCATTGATATTTTTTACGGAACAATGGGCATGCACATGGCTGCCTGTACGTTCATCGGTTTTATCCGGCCGAAAATTTTAGGTTTTATGGCACCGCGGGATGGATATGAATTCGGATCAGAGCCAACCATCCAGGACATGGGCCGCGCATGGTTTCTGACGTATGCGATCATCATTATTATCATTCACCATTTTATGCTGTTTTACCTCGAGATCTTCAGCTTCCGCGATTTCTTCTCGACATTGCTGCGTGTGATCGTGAGCAGCGCTGCTACATTTTTACTGGTGGTCGTCACACAGTTTCTTTTCTACCGGACAAAACAGTCGACATGAATTCAAGCGCCAAAAGATATATCCTCATCGGATTTGCCGCAGTGGTTGCGTTGCTGTATGTTTTCCGCCTGTTTTATATCCAGGTCGTTGACGATAAATACAAGCTCGATGCGCGCAACCAGGCTTTTCTGTATGTGACCGATTATCCTCCGCGCGGAACAATTTATGATCGCAACGGAAAAAAATTAGTGCACAACCAGGTTGCGTATGATCTGATGGTGGTGCCGCGAAATATAAAAGGTTGCGACACCATCGGGCTTTGTAAAATTCTTGGCATTACGAAACAGGATTTTGACAAACGCCTTATTAAAAATTCAGGAAATTTAAAAGAATCTTCCGTTGATTACCGGACGTATATTTTCGAAAGCCAGATGCTGCCGGAGCTCAACGCGCGTATCCAGGAGCGGTTGTATAAGTTCAATGGCTTCTTCGTGCAGGCGCGTACAGTGCGCAAATACACGTACCCCATCGCGGCGCATTTGCTCGGCTATATCGGCGAAGTTGATAGGTCAATGGTTGATACAAGCTCTTATTATAAATCGGGCGATTACATCGGGAAAAGCGGCATTGAAAGAGGCTATGAAAATGAATTGCGCGGAACAAAAGGCGTTCAGATCAAAATGCGCGATGTGCATAATAATATCAAAGGCAGCTTTAAAAACGGGCAATATGATACCGCATCTGTAAAAGGCGAAGATCTCATATGTACGCTGGATGCCGAGCTGCAATTGTATGCCGAACAGCTGATGGCACATAAAATCGGCGGACTCGCGGCAATCGATCCTTCCACCGGAGAAGTGCTTGCTTTAGTCACCAGCCCGACCTATGATCCGAATTTATTGGTCGGCCGCGATTTTCCGAAAAATTATTTAGTGCTGCAGAATGATTCTGCCGGCAAACCGCTTTTTAACCGTGCCTTAAAATCACGCTATCCTCCCGGCTCCACTTTTAAGCTGATGAACGCGCTCATCGGATTGCAGGAAGGTGTTTTGACTTCCACCACTTCTTATCCTTGCGCACGCGGTTATCCTCCGCTTGGTGGACGGCCTGCCTGTCACGCACATGGAAGTCCGCTGAGCCTGTATGGCGCCATTGCGCATTCCTGCAATTCCTATTTTTCGTATGTCTTTCGTTCGATCATTGAAAACAAGAAGTACCACGGCCACAGCTGGGAAGGTTACGAAGCATGGCGGAATTATGTGCTCAGCTTTGGTGTCGGCAAAAAGATCGGCACAGATCTTCCTTTCGAGGATAAAGGATTTGTTCCCGAGAATGCCTATTATGACAGAATTTTCGGGGAGCGAAAATGGCATGCTTCAACAGTGATTTCACTTGGTATCGGCCAGAATGAATTAGGTGTTACTCCGTTACAGATGTGCAACATTATCTGTACAATTGCTAACCGCGGTTATTATTACACCCCGCATGTAATCCGGCAGATCGGAACTAATAATCCGCTTGCCAAATGGAGTTTAAAAAATTACACGCTTGTCACTAATAAAAGCTGTTACGAAGATGTTATTGACGGAATGGCCAAAGCCGTTACAGAAGGAACAAGCCGTGTTGCGTTAATTCCCGGAATAGAAGTCTGCGCAAAAACCGGAACCGCTGAAAATCCGCATGGTGAAGATCATTCTGTTTTTGTTTGTTTCGCTCCGAGAATAAATCCGAAAATCTGCATTGCTGTTCTTGTAGAGAATGCAGGTTTCGGTGCAACATGGGCCGCGCCTATCGCAAGCCTGATGATGGAAAAATATCTCACCCACCAGATTAAAAGGCCTGAGCTCGAAAAACGGATGTTTGACGGAGATTTGATCAGTCGCGGTCCGGGTGTGAGCGATAAGCCAAAGCGAAAAAATTAAGTGCAGTACAATTCAGCTCACAATCTGTTTTTTTAATTCATCTCCTCTACAGTGCAAATGAATCCTACGGCGAAACGATATATTCTTATTGCTTTTGCCTCGCTGGTGGTTTTGCTCTATGGCTTCCGGCTGTTCTACATACAGGTTGTAGATGATAAGTATAAGCTTGACGCACGCAACCAGGCGTTTCTGTACGTAACCGATTATCCACCACGCGGAACAATTTACGACCGCAACGGAAAAAGACTCGTTTACAACCAGGTTGGTTATGATCTTATGGTCGTTCCGCGCCAGATGAAAGGTTGTGATACTGCAGGCTTATGCGAAATTCTCAGCATCACAAAAAAAGATTTTGAGGATAAGCTGGTAAAGCTCTGCGGATCGTTGAAAGAAGCTTCCGGTGATTATCGTACGCACATTTTTGAAAGCCAGATGTTGCCTGAATTGAATGCAAGGATTCAGGAACGTCTTTACAAGTTCAGTGGTTTTTATGTTCAGGCGCGCACTGTCCGAAAATACACTTACCCGATAGCGGCGCATTTATTAGGTTACATCGGCGAAGTCAGCAAGGCGCTTGTGGATACTGTGGCTTATTATAAATCGGGCGACTACATCGGAAAAAGCGGAATTGAAAAAAGCTACGAAGAAGCATTACGGGGAAAAAAAGGTGTGCAGATAAAAATGCGCGATGTGCACAACAATATCCGCGGAAGCTTTAAGAATGGGAAATATGATACTGCTTCTGTAAAAGGAGAAGATTTGGTTTGCACGCTTGATGCAGAGCTGCAATTGCTCGGCGAAAAATTAATGGTGAACAAGATCGGTGGCATTGCCGCAATCGATCCTGCAACCGGTGAAATCCTTGCGCTTGTCACAAGTCCGACTTACGATCCGAATATTCTGGTCGGCCGCGATTTTTCTAAAAATTACGGATTGCTTCTTGATGACACGATTGGAAAGCCGCTTATCAACCG
>JALYQL010000353.1 GCA_030855855.1 Bacteroidota bacterium
ATCAAGAGAAGTATAGATCGCGCTTGTCTTATCGATGGGAAAATAAGTTTTTCAAAAATTTACTTACTTACAGCCAAAACAAAAGGGTTGCTTTTCCCAACGATTGATGGATTAATTAAGAAAACATTTATAAATGAATCCTTCGAAATCTATTCACTGCCAATTGTCCACATGGACTGGGAGGAGGCGAAAAGGCTGACAGAAGAAATAAAACAAATTTAAGTCCCCGACTGAATTGCGTTTATTTTGCTGTCGAATTTTCACTGAAAAAAACAAAGAAAAGCAGGTTGATTTTTATCCTTATGCCTTGTGAGGATACTGAGAATGGTTGCTATTGAATGCATTATTCAGATAATGAAAGCCGCCCAATAAAGAGTTTTCCACATTTCTCTCTTTCATTTAGCCATCTCCATATCTTCGCATATCTGCACATCTGCTGCACATTGGTAATCTACCTACGCTCTCGGTTAAACCGAGACGGCAGACAAGTTGGTAATTAGGTAATTGGTAATTTTTTTCCTGTGGCTAAAGTAAAATCATCTTTTTTCTGCCAGAACTGTGGCGCCCAATCCGGAAAATGGATTGGGAAATGTCCTTCCTGTAGCGAATGGAATACGTATGTCGAAGAAATAGTTCAGAAGTCTGACGACACACGCACTTCCGGTTTTGGTTCACGCTCCACACAACGTGCGCCCAAACCATTGCGGCTCGATGAAATTACTGCAGGCGAAGAGCATCGCATTCCGATTTATGACAATGAATTAAGCCGCGTGTTGGGAGGCGGGCTGGTTCCCGGATCACTTATTTTATTCGGCGGCGAACCCGGCATCGGTAAATCCACATTGATGCTGCAGCTTGCGACGAACCTGAAAGGATTAAAAATATTATATATTTCCGGTGAAGAAAGCGAACAGCAGATAAGAATGCGCGCAGAACGTATCGGAATAAAAAATACAGATTGTTACATTCTTACCGAAACAAATACGCAGAATATTTTTCAGCAATGCGCGCTGATCGAACCGCAGCTGCTGATCATTGATTCGATCCAGACGCTGCACACTGCCCATATCGAATCGTCGCCGGGAAGCGTTTCGCAGGTGCGGGAATGCGCTGCGGAAATGATGCGTTATGCGAAAGAATCGAATGTGCCGGTTTTTCTTATCGGGCACATCACAAAAGAAGGTTCGCTCGCCGGACCAAAAGTATTAGAGCACATGGTCGATACCGTGCTGCAGTTCGAAGGCGATCAGAATCATGTGTACCGTTTATTGCGCACGACAAAAAACCGTTTCGGCTCCACGAATGAATTAGGAATTTATGAAATGCAGGGAAGCGGCTTGCGGGAAGTCAGCAATCCATCTGAAATATTAATTACCTCGCGCGATGAACCTGTCAGCGGCGTTGCGATTGCTGTGCTGCTCGAAGGAATGCGACCTATGCTGATCGAAACGCAGGCATTGGTTTCGACCGCAGCTTACGGCACACCACAACGTTCATCCACCGGTTTTGATCTTCGTAGATTATCAATGCTTCTTGCGGTGCTGGAAAAACGTTGCGGGTTCCGCCTTGGCGCGAAAGATGTTTTTTTAAATATTGCCGGCGGATTAAAAGTCGAAGATCCCGGAATTGATCTTGCCGTAGTGTGCGCGGTGCTTTCTTCAAATGCCGATATGCCGATTCCGCAAGGCGTTTGTTTTGCAGGCGAAGTCGGATTGAGCGGAGAAATTCGTCCTGTAAACAGAATTGAAGTGCGGATTGCCGAAGCAGAAAAATTAGGCTTCAAAGAAATTTACATTTCGAAATATCATAAAGGTCTGAAGGCGGGAAACTATGCGATCAAGCTGAGCATGGTCGGGAAGATGGAAGATGTTTTTGCGGGATTGTTTGGGTAGCTAATAATTACGTATTGAATGCGTAAGAAAATCTAAAAGTCGCCTTACGTTCCCCTTTTTCCCTCCTTAACTTTCCAAAGTTAATTTCTTCGTCTGTATTCATTAAATCCAAACCTGCATGAAAAAAATCTACGTAACAGTCATTTTATTAACTCTCTTCATCCGTTACGCGTCTGCACAAACACAGTTTCAGTATTTCGATGGTGCCGATACGATGTATTACAATTCTGTTAATATTTCCATCGACACTGCTGCTACAAACATCTGGCAGATCGGTCCGCCACAGAAGATCATTTTTGACAGCGCTTCGACTCAGCCAAACGTGATTGTTACCGACACGATCAATAATTACCCGGTAAACAATACATCGCGCTTTACAGCCAATATATTAAATCAGTTTTGGCCAAATGGTGTTTATGCCATTCAATGGAAACAAAAACTTGATCTTGATACAAATGGCGATGGCGGTATGCTCGAATTTACAATTGATCATGGTCTCACATGGCAGAACGCTTTTAACAATCCGTATGTATATAATTTTTACGGATTTCAGCCGTCTAATGTCGACACGCTGAACAACGGTCAGCTTGCATTCAGCGGAACAGATTCAACATGGAGAGATATCTGGCTTTGTTTTGATCTTTCGTGGATGAGCCAGTTTCCTGACACTATAACATTCCGGTTCTCTCTTATATCCGATTCTGTCAATACAGCGAGAGAAGGCTGGATGATCGACAATATGATAAGTCATATTACAATCATTCATACTGTTGGTACAATACAGCACGAAAATTACCTGAATGTTTTCCCGAATCCGACAAGCGATATTGTTCATGTCGAAACGCAGAAAATAGCCGGCTTCCATATCATCGAGCACATGGAGCTTGTGGATGTTCAGGGAAAAGTAGTGGCGCAATGGAATAATATTCCGACCAAATTCTGGTTTGACGCGGGCAAATACGGAGCGGGAACATATGTGCTAAACATAAAAACGAATCTTAAATCCGAATCGTTTCCGATCATTGTAACAAAACAAAAATAATCCTATGAAAAGGATTGTAATTTGTCTTGGCGGAATTCTGCTTGTTGTTTTTTGCCTCAGCTTCAGCGGAACATTTACAACTACGCCGTATAAATTCCCTGAGCCAAGCTATTTTCCCAAGATGCCGGTTGCGGTTAATAATCCTGTCACAACAGAAGGAGTTAACCTCGGCCGGCATTTATTTTACGATCCCATCTTAAGCGCCGACAGCACCATGTCCTGTTCAAGCTGTCACAAACAAGAGGCCGCCTTCAGCGATGGTCCGAATACATTCAGCAAGGGAAGGAACGGAATTCTGTCGAAGAGAAATACTATGCCGTTGTTCAATCTTGCATGGTATCCTTCCTTTTTCTGGGACGGCAGAGCTGCGGGCATCGAAGAGCAGGTATTCCATCCTGTAAGAGCCACAGACGAAATGAACCTGCACTGGAATGGCGCAGTGGAACGTTTAGAAAAAAGTAAATTCTATAAACCATTATTCAAACAGGCATTCGGAGATCAGAAAATAGACAGTGTGCTGATCGCAAATGCAATTGCGCAATTTATGCGTACTCTAATTTCTTACCGATCGAAATATGACAAGGTCATCTCCCTGAATGCGAAATTTACGCAGGATGAGTATGACGGATTTGTATTGGTAAATGATCAGACCAAAGGCGATTGCATTCATTGCCACCTCACCGATGGCGATGTATTGGGAACGACGTTAACGTTCAGCAATAACGGACTGGATGCGATCTATGATCCGTTGAAATATATGGACAAAGGAAGAGGTGCCGTTACAGGAAAGATCAGCGACAACGGAAAATTCATGGTTCCTTCATTCAGAAACCTCGCTTTCACCGCGCCATACATGCATGACGGCAGATTTAAAACGCTGGAGGAAGTGATGGACTTTTACACTTCCGGTGTAAAGACAAGCGCAAATGTCGATTCCAAAATGGTAAATGCGCACAGCGGTGGAGTAAAATTAACCGCGGATGAAAAACGAAAAATTATTTCTTTCCTTCTGACTTTATCTGACTCCGCATTTGTGACAGATCCTCAATTCGGAAATCCTTTTGGAAAGTAGTGTGGTGCTGACTTCGATACATTTTTCGCTATCTGAATTGCGTTTCAAAGGATACATTGTCCAGCGAAAAACACTCAGTCTGACAAAAAAGGGATTTTTCTATTTTGTCAGACTGAGTGTTTTTCGCTTAAGAAATTTCTATGCGTAGCCTGGCATAGCCGA
>JALYQL010000369.1 GCA_030855855.1 Bacteroidota bacterium
TGTCAATCATTTTTTCACGGATGCAGATCAATACGTATGATGTGCTCGAAGCTGCAGGAACAAAATGGAATTTCCTGAAATTTTCTCCGGGTCTTGTCGGCGGGCATTGTATCGGCGTTGATCCGTACTACCTCACGCACAAAGCTGAAGCGCTCGGTTATCACTCGCGCGTCATCAACTCCGGACGTTATGTGAACGACTCGATGGGGTTTTACGTAGCAAAAACTACTGTGAAGAAAATTATCGCCGCAGGAAAAAATATAAGCAAATCAAAAGTGCTGGTGATGGGTGCGACATTTAAAGAAGATGTTTCAGATATCCGCAATTCAAAAGTGGCGGACATTGTAAAAGAATTAAAATCTTTCGGCGTAAAAGTTGATGTCGCAGATCCGCATGCAGATAGTGATGAGCTGAAGCATGAGTATGGATTTGGTTTGAATAAGATTGGCAAAGGATACGACGGAATAATTGTTGCTGTCGGCCACAAAGAGTATAAGGGTCTTGACGAAAAATATTTTACGTCGTTAATGTCAACGAAAGGTGTGTTGGCAGATGTGAAAGGTTTTTACAGGAATAAGATCAAAAAATTGAATTACTGGAGCTTGTAAAAAAGGGTACGAATTACGAATCAAAACGAATATACGAAATCGAAAAGAGAAAATCTTGCACCAGCATTCGTACATTCGTTTTGATTCGTAATTCGTACCCAACATAAATGTTACTCAATGAAAGCCTTCTCTCTCAATCCCGGTGAAAAATTACTGATCAATGATCCGCATGCGATGTGGATGAAATCAGAAATGATGGCGGTGATGGGGACGTTGAAGCTGACGGATAAAAGATTGGTGTTTGTGAAAAATGCTAATCCATTCGCGGGAATTCTTGCCTTGTTTATGAAGTCGCAGCGCAGTCATGTCTTGCATGAGTATATGTTGGGGAAAATTAATTCTTATTCGAAAGAAAAACATTTCAAAAGCGAGCGCATCGTAATTGATAATGGAATTGATCGTCCGAAGAAATATGCGACTTCAAAGATTGCGAGCATTGAGATGGAATTGAAAAATAATAATGTAAAGAATAAGGAATGAAAAATATCCTCATCACCGGTGGGGCCGGATTTATCGGTTCACATGTTGTTCGTTTATTCGTCAATAAATATCCCGAATACAATATTGTAAACCTCGACGCGCTGACTTACGCCGGTAATCTCGACAACCTCAAAGATATTGAGCTGTTTGCCAATTACACGTTCGTAAAAGGCGACATCCGCGACGGAAAATTCCTCGAAGAACTTTTTGCGAAATATGATTTTACTTTTGTAATTCACCTCGCTGCAGAATCACACGTCGATCGTTCTATTTCCAATCCGATTGAATTTGTAATGACGAACGTCGTTGGAACGGTTACGTTATTGAATGCCGCCAAACATCAATGGTTAAATGCCGTCAGTTCGAGCGAAGTCGAGAACAGGCGTTTCTACCATGTCAGCACCGATGAAGTTTACGGCGCATTAGGCGAAGAGGGATTTTTCACAGAAGAAACAAAATACGATCCGCATTCCCCGTATTCCGCCTCAAAAGCAAGCTCCGATCATTTTGTAAGAGCATATCATGATACTTATGGATTGCCAATCGTCATTTCAAATTGTTCCAACAATTACGGCTCACATCATTTTCCTGAAAAATTAATTCCGCTTGCGATCAATAATATCCGCAACAACAAGCCGGTTCCTGTTTACGGAAAAGGAGAAAATGTGCGCGATTGGCTATGGGTAGAAGATCACGCAAGAGCAATAGATGTAATTCTTCATAACGGAAAAAACGGAGCAACATACAACATCGGCGGACATAATGAATGGAAGAATATTGATCTCATCCATTTACTTTGCCGGATCATGGATAAAAAATTAAACCGCGCCGAAGGAGAATCTGCGAAGCTGATTACATTCGTAAAAGACCGCGCCGGCCACGATCTCCGTTACGCGATTGACGCCACAAAACTGAAAGATGAATTAAGCTGGCTGCCAAGTCTGCAATTCGAAGAAGGTTTGGAGAAAACAGTAGAGTGGTATCTGAGCAACCAGCAATGGCTCGATAATGTTACTTCCGGGAATTACCAGAAGTTTTATGAGCAGCAGTATGTGAAACGATAGGCACTTCTGCTTTGTCGCCTTCGATACACGATTTTGTAGTGAAGTTTTTTCTCCGATACATTTTTTTCCAAAATCGCTACTCAGTCTGATAAGAGAATTTCTCACTTGTCAGACTGAGTGTTTTTCGCTTGAGAATGTTCTTTGCAATACAATTTCAAATAGCGAAAAATGTATCGAAGGCGACAAAGCAGAATGCTCATTTCGGCCTGTAATCATTCACTCTCTTAAAATTCTTCTTCGACTTCCGTCCGAATTTAATCGAATTCATATTCTTAGACGCGATGTATTTTTCCTTTACATCCTTGTCTTTGATCACATACAGTGTTGTTCCTTTCAAATAACCATATTGGAAATTACAGTTCGGGCTATTGCTCATCATGTATTTTCCTTTCGTGCTGTCCATCGGAATAAATTCTTTGTATTCCGGAAGATAAAATCCAAACGTTGCCTTCTGTGCAAATTTTCCCCGCTTGATTTTTATTGTCGTGTCGGAATACGTCAGCTCTTCGTAATGTGTGATCGCGGGCCGAAAAATGTCGTAATAATGTCTTCCGTCCAGGTGCTCTTTCATTGGTAAAGAATCAATTTTTGTTGTCATCAGGTAAATACGATCAGCTGTTTTACCGAATCCATACAACACATAAGAAGTTTCATTGCCACGGATGCCCACAGAGTCAGCACGCGAATTATAGCGAACTGCTTTTTTCGTATCGGTCACGATCGTATGCTGGTAGGAAAATTCTTTGGGCAGAATAATACGGAAGGTTGTATCATAAACAATCACGAAAGTCTGCTCCACTTTTTTGTCGAGATTGAATAATTGTCCTGCCGGCGCGCGGAATTCGTAACAGCCTGTCCGCTGATTAAGAACGAATTTATTGTTGGAAGGCTTCCAGTACACTTTTCCTTTGATTGTATCTGCCTGCCACAACGACATTTTCTCATCCGGCTTTCCATCACAGATGCGGAATACCAATGTAGCGGTGTCTTTTTTGCGCACACCGTTGCATGGTGTGAAATTGAACACCAGCGTCCCTGCCGTCACGAGCTGAAATCCGTCGCTTGTGGTAAACGTGATATTTGTGTTCCTGGTATCTTCTTCGCTGTAGTAGGATTTGATCGATGGCTTATTGCCGCATAACCCGCACGGTTCGAAATAATCTGCCGGCACATCAACAGTTTCGTTTTTATTCCCTTTCATTTCCAGCATATCACCTTTCATCGGGATCAGGTAAAGATCCACGCGCCGGTTATAGGCAAGAGCAGCTTCTTCATTTCGCGGAATTTTCGCATTTGTTTCCTGTGTTTCAGAGAAGTTTTTCTCTTTATAATCGAATTTATTTTTCGACTTCGAATTAAGATAGCCTTCAATGGTTTTCATCCTGCGCATTGCAAGACTATAATTGTAAGTACTGCTGCCCACCGTATCCGCGTGGCCATACAACTCTGCCATATAATGCGGTTTTGTCGAGGAAGAAAGGAGACTGTCCAGCCTTTTTTCAGAGGCTTCCGTAAGATCAGACTGATCAGATTCGAAGAAAAAAGAAATGCGTTTGCAGTTTTGCTGTGCCTGAGCTTCAAACAAAAGAAACGCCGCGAAAATAAAACAGGTAGTAGCTTTCATATCCTGATAACGCTTTCAGGTTTTGAAAGATACAGGTGAAAGTTATTGTGTTGCTTCGTTTTAAAGTAACCAAAAACGGACGTTGATTTTATTTATTGTTTCGGTGGGAACATGTTTTATCTTTAGAAAATGGCAGCAATAATTCCCGGCAAATACAAACACTACAAAGGAAAATTCTACGAAGTAATCGGAACAGTCATCCATTCCGAAACACTGGAACGAATGGTTTTGTACAAAGCGCTTTACGAATCGCCTGATTTCCCCGAGGGGGCAAGTGGAAAAGATCAGCTTTGGGTGCGGCCGGAAAAAATGTTCGTTGGGAAAGTGATGATTGATGGAAAAGAAGTGCCACGATTTGAATGTGTAGAATAATCGCTTTTCTTCCCATCTTTACAATTCTAAAATGAATCAGCCCATAAACATCCGCACAGTTGACGTCACACGTTACATCGCCCCTTT
Organism: Bacteroidota bacterium; assembly: GCA_030855855.1. Classification (GTDB taxonomy): domain Bacteria; phylum Bacteroidota; class Bacteroidia; order Palsa-965; family Palsa-965. The sequence goes on from JALYQL010000369.1 coordinate 4,236, forward strand.
GCGTGAAGGCGGATCTTTGCCTGCGCTTGCCGAAGCGGATGATCATTTCAAATATGTGCTGAAATTCAAAGGCGCCGGGCATGGAACAAAAGCATTGATCGCGGAATTTATCGGCGGCGAAATTGCACGTGTGCTGCGGCTTAAAATTCCTGAAATTGTTTTCGCGCAGCTCGACGAAGCTTTTGGTCGCACAGAAGGCGATGAAGAGATACAAGAGCTGCTGCGCAAAAGTCACGGCACAAATCTCGGGCTGCATTTTTTATCCGGCGCAGTTACGTTTGATCCTGTTCTTACTAAAATAGATCCGCTGCTTGCTTCGCGCATTGTATGGCTCGACGCGTACCTGACAAACATCGACCGCACTTGCAAGAATACAAATATGCTGATGTGGAATAAAGAGCTTTGGCTCATAGATCATGGCGCTGCACTTTATTTTCATCACGCCTGGAGCAGCTGGGAAAAACATGCAGTCAATCCTTTTGAGCTGATCAAAGATCATGTGCTGTTGTCGCAGGCTACACAATTAGCCGATGTTGATATTGAATTCCGCAATTTGCTTGGCAAAGATGTGCTGGAAGCGATCCCGCAGCTTTTGCCCGACGAATGGCTTCAATGGGAAGGAAGCGATCTCACGCCTGAACAGATCCGGAAAACATACACTTCATTTCTACAGAAGCGTCTTGAAAATTCATCCATATTTATAAATGCAGCAAACCATGCACGGACAACTGTTATATGAATATGCGGTGATCCGCTTTGTGCCGCACGTAGAGCGTGAAGAGTTCCTCAACGTCGGCGTGATCGTATTCTGCAAGGAAAAAAAATACGTAAAAGTGCTTTTTCATATTGACATTGAAAAGCTGCGCGTTCTTGCGCCGGATTCGGATGTAAATGAATTAAAAGAATATCTCGAAGCATTCGCAGCAACAGCCTCAGGAAATGATAACGGCGGACCAATTGCAAAAGAAGATGCCGCATCACGTTTTCGCTGGCTGACAGCAGTTCGTAGTTCTTCTATTCAAACTTCACGTCCGCATCCGGGATTTTGTACTGACCTGGAGGCAACAATAAAACGGTTGCTGGAAGAGTTGGTGAAATAAAACGAATTATAACCTAAAGCTGAGGCATAACCATTGCTCCTCTTTTGCCTTTTACGGTGTCGAGGTAATTATTCAAAATAACAAGCATTTCTTCTTGTGTTTGTTCGATGAAATTTATTGGTATTGCTAAATGTGTGCCTGTTTCTTTAATTCTTTTCCTTTGTTTTTCTACAGCCTTCCAATTTCCTTGGACAAAACGTTCAGGCCTTTCGACAAAGACAAGAATGCTTTTATTCAAAAAAAATCTGCCGCCGGATTCAAATCTTAAAATTTCCGACCATGGAATAAAAAACAGATCGTCCGTAATTTCTGCTTTCCACCAGATAGAATAGTTATTTAATTTAATAACAGGTTTGCCTTTCAAAACTTTTACAGACAATACAAGAATCAGAATGGGAATGCCTGCAAAAAGCATGAGGTAATGTGGACTATGCTGGAGCTCAAAATAAGGAACCAGGAAAAACCAAAGCACTGCAAGAAATAGTGTCGCAAAGAACAAAGCGACAAGTGCTTTCTTTTTAGAAAACGAAATATTGATTTCCGGAATGACAGGGAGTACCATTAGTTGAATTTGGCCAAATATACGAATAGCATAATTGCAATTTTTGTAGAAAATTAGTTATCCACACTTCGTTGAAAATTCCTTGCAAATAGTCACACAGCATCTGCGCAATTTGCGTGATCTGTGACTTACATTTGCAACACAAGAAAATTTTCACAAATGACAGAAATCACAGAGCGGTTAAATATCCGCAAAGTTGCAGTTGAGCTTGGCATTGACACTAAGCAGGTTGAAACAACAATCACACTTCTTGATGAAGGCGCCACCATTCCTTTCCTCGCGCGTTACCGTAAAGAAATGACCGGTAGCCTCGACGAAGTAAAGATCATGGACATCCGCGATAAAATGGCGATGTACCGTGAACTTGAAAAACGCAGGAAATTTATTCTCGAAACAATCGAAGAACAAGGCAAGCTCACCGACGAGCTGCGCGCTTCCATTACAAACGCCGCGTCCATTATCCAGCTCGAAGATTTGTATTTGCCTTACAAGCCAAAACGCAAAACAAGAGCAACAGCTGCGCGCGATAAAGGGCTCGAGCCATTAGCAAATCTCATCATCACACAAGGAACTTTTGATGTGCATGCGGAAGCTGCCAAATATATCGACGCTGAAAAAGGTGTTGCCGACGCCGATGATGCGCTCGACGGCGCAAGAGATATTATCGCCGAAGTAATTTCCGAAAACATAGAAGCGCGTGATCAGCTTAGAAAACTATTTCGTGAAAGTGCGCTCGTTCGTTCACGTGTTGTTGCCGGAAAAGAAAACGAAGGTGAAAAATTCCGCGATTATTTTAACTGGGACGAAAAATTAATGAGCACGCCTTCACATCGTATGCTCGCTATGCGGCGCGGTGAAAATGAAGGAATTCTCCTGCTGGATTTTGCTCCTGATGCAGAATCCGCTATTCAATTGCTGGAGAAAAAATTTGTAAAGGGTAGAGGAGAAGTTGCTGACCAGATGAAAGCGGCTTGCGTCGGTTCTTACAAACGTTTGTTGCAGCCGTCGCTCGAATCTGAATTCCGCCAGCTGACAAAAGATGTTTCGGATAATAAAGCGATAGAAGTATTTGCGCAGAATTTGCGCGAGCTTTTACTTTCTTCGCCGCTCGGACAAAAAACAATTCTTGCTGTCGATCCGGGTTTCCGTACAGGCTGTAAGCTTGCCGTGCTTGATCGCCAGGGAAAATTGCTGGAGCATGATGTTATTTATCCGCATCTCGGAAAACGCGAAGTGACTGAAGCAGAAGACACACTTTTCCGTTTGATCGCGAAACACCAGGTGGAAGCAATTTCTATTGGCAACGGCACTGCCGGAAGAGAAACAGAAGAATTCATCCGTAAAATTCCTGAGCTTCCAAAAGAGATCGCTGTTGTGATGGTGAATGAAAGCGGCGCCTCAATTTATTCCGCATCAGCAGTAGCGCGTGAAGAATTTCCTGATCTCGATCTCACAGTGCGTGGCGCGGTTTCCATTGGCAGAAGATTAGCAGATCCGCTTGCAGAATTAGTGAAGATCGATCCGAAATCAATTGGAGTAGGGCAGTACCAGCACGATGTCGATCAGCCGCTTTTGAGAAAGAAGCTGGATGAAGTTGTTGAAAGCTGCGTGAATGCTGTCGGTGTGGAACTAAATACGGCCAGCAAACAATTGCTTTCTTATGTTTCGGGAATTGGTCCGGCCGTTGCAAAAAGTATCGTGGAATACCGCGATGAAAATGGCCCGTTCAAAACCCGGAAAAACTTAAAAGATGTGCCGCGCCTCGGTGAAAAAGCATTCGAGCAGGCTGCAGGATTTTTGAGAATAAGAAATGCTACTCATCCGTTAGACAGCAGCGCAGTTCACCCGG
>JALYQL010000392.1 GCA_030855855.1 Bacteroidota bacterium
GAACAGGATTGATAATAATATTTTGCTCCTGCGGAATATTTCCCTCCTGCTGAGTTTGTTTTTTGTTGGTATGGGGGTTTTTAAAAATATTTCCCTCCTGCGGAGCTGTTTTTATCTGAACAGGATTGATAATAATATTTTGCTCCTGCGGAATATTTCCCTCCTGCTGAGTTTGTTTTTTGTTGGTATGGGGGTTTTTAAAAATATTTCCCTCCTGCGGAGTTTGTTTTGTCTGAACAGGATTGGTTAATAATAGTATACTCGAGATGGCTTGAACCAATGGAATTATTCAAAGTAGTCAGCTCCATAGGAGCGGAATTTTATTAACTAAGCTAACCCCTCCATACCTAAGCTCCGTAGGAGCGAAACTACCACCCAGATCCACACTACCGCTCCTTATAGTTTTTGTTGCGCGTTAAATAATCCACCTTCAATCAAAATCCTGTCCCATAATCTCTTCGTGTACTTAACTTTTAAGGACAAACCTCCCATTATGCCTTATTACAAATTATGCTTCCTATTATTATTGAACAGAGTAAAGCGAAGAAGAATTCTTTATTTAATATTCCTTGCCGCGTGATGTATACGGAGAATATATAACATTTGCTTTTTTACAACCTTGTAAAAAATTCTGTAATTTCCTTCGATCAGCTCTCGTATAGAAGGATCTTCCTTTTCTGGTACAATTCTCCCTGTTGTTGGAAAATTTTACAGCAAATCAACAAGACTCATAAGTTTAAGAATAAAACGATCCGCATAGAAAACAGAATCGAGAGAAATATAGTCGTGGATAGAGTTTAAATCGTTTCTGGCCTTTTTTGTCCAGATTATTTCAGCCATTTCTTAATTTCTTTTTTCATTTTCTCGTGGCTTATAGTCTTTCCTTCCTTCACATCTTTAAGTCCATCGTCGATCTTTTCAATTACTAAAAATTTCTCAAAAAAATCATCCAGCGAAAATTCTTTTGGAAGTTCATTAAGTGTAGAAATAGCTGTCGACTTTTTCATAATCAAATATAAATATTTTATCTCAGAATCTATCTCTGTACTTAACTTTGAAGCACAATTCACCATTATGCCATATCATCAAATCACACCGTCGATAATCGTACAGCTCAAAGCCATCATCGGCAATGAGTACGTGCACACCGATGAAGAACGAAAAGAAAAATACGGCCGCGATGAAACGGAAGATTTGGTTTTTAAACCTTCTGTCATTGTACAGCCACGCACCGCCGAAGAAGTTTCCGGTATTCTCAAACTTGCCAATGAAGAGAAAATTCCAGTTACACCTAGAGGAGCGGGCACAGGATTGAGTGGCGGCGCATTACCGGTTTACGGCGGAATTTGTTTGTCGATGGAACGTTTTAATTCCATTCTTGAAATCGACGAGCGGAATTTGCAGGCAACTGTTGAACCTGGCGTGATCAATGAAGAATTTCAGAATGCGGTGAAGGAAAAAGGGCTTTTTTACCCGCCGGATCCCGCTTCGAAAGGTTCGTGCTTTTTAGGCGGCAATTTAGCGCACAGCAGCGGCGGACCTAAAGCTGTGAAATACGGCACCACGCGCGATTATGTGTTGAATATGCAGATCGTTCTGCCCACAGGAGAAATTACCTGGACGGGCGCAAATGTTCTGAAATATTCAACCGGCTACAATCTCACCCATCTCATGATCGGCAGCGAAGGAACGCTGGGCGTGATCACGAAAATTGTTTTCCGGTTGATTCCTTTTCCGCAAAACAATATCGTGATGCTTGTTCCTTTTAATTCTGCAGAGAAAGCGTGTGAAGCCGTGAGTGCTGTTTTCCGCGAAGGAATCACGCCGTCGGGAATGGAATTTATGGAACGTGACGCGATTGATTGGGTGCGGAAATATAATCCTGATATCAATGTTGATGTTCCGGATAGTGTGCAGGCGCATTTGCTGATCGAGGTGGATGGAAATGATATGGATGTGTTGTACAAAGACGCGGAAAAAATTTCAGAGGTGATGATGCGCTTTGAAGCCGGTGAAATTTTATTTGCAGACGCGGCAGCACAGAAAGAAATGCTATGGAAAATGAGAAGGAAAGTGGCAGAAGCAGTGAAGTCGAATAGTGTTTACAAAGAAGAAGATACTGTTGTACCGCGCGCGGAATTGCCACAATTATTGCACGGCGTTAAAGCTATCGGAAAGAAATATGGATTCAAATCGGTCTGTTACGGACATGCCGGTGATGGAAACCTGCATGTAAATATTATCAAAGGCGATTTGTCGGATGAGATTTGGGAAAAAGAACTGCCGAAAGGAATTGCTGAAATTTTTCAATTGTGTGTAAAGCTCGGAGGAACGATTTCGGGCGAGCATGGAATTGGTTTGGTGCAACAACCGTATATGAACATCGCGATCGATGAAAAACGTTTGGAGCTGATGCGGGGGATAAAGAAATTGTTTGATCCGAATTTGATTCTTAATCCGGGAAAGATCTTTTACACCGAAAAAAAATAAGCGCGACCAAGACACAAAGGCACAAAGTTTTTCTTGGTGACTTAGTGCCTTGGTGGCAATAAAATAATTTTCTTATGCAAATCACAGAATTAACCCTCACCACCGCAAATCCTGAAGAGCTTAAAAAGTTCTACTCGGAGGAATTAGGTTTTAAAGAAATTGAAGCTACAACCGCGTCCGATGGGTTTTCATTTATGGCTGGTTACACGCGTATCAACTTTGTACCGGGCGATAAAGATTCCCGTTATCATTTTGCTTTTAATATTCGTCCCGATCAATTGCCGGATGTGATGAATTGGATGGAGCATCACAAAATAGATCTTCTCGACAATGAGCAAGGCGACGGAAAGATTGTTGATTTTCCGGCGTGGCGCGCTAAGTCGGTTTATTTCTTTGATGCGGGAGGAAATATTGTTGAGTTTATCGCACGTGCAGCAATTGCACCTGCGGGAAATGCTCCTAAATTTTCAGCACAATCCATATGTGGAATTTCAGAGATCGGCATTGTTTGTGATGATGTAGGGGCAATGCGGGAATGGATCGTATCTGTTCATGGTGTGCAGGGTTTTTTAAGGCAAAATAACACCGATGAGTTCAGCGCGATGGGCGACGATGAAGGTTTATTGCTGCTCGTTCCAAAAGGCCGGCCCTGGTTTATGGGGAATTTCGACGCATTTCATTTTCCTGTTGCACTTAAAGGAAAAAATCAGGAGAAAGAAGTTAAATTTATACTTCCTTAAAAAATGGAAATTGGAAAAATAGAAATTGGGAAATAGATAACCACTTGCAAGAATGAAAATCCGCCTGCTTATAATGATGTTCCTCATCTCCGGAATATTCTTTTCCTTTCAATGGAGAAGTGAGAGTTCCGCGCGTTCGGGAGCTTCGCAGGTGGAACTGATGAAGAAGAAAAAGAAACGTAAGAAGCCGAAGAAACAGAAGAAGAAAAAACCAACAAAAGCAAAAAACGGCACGAAAAAAACTCCCCAGGATTCTGCAAAGCTCGCGAAGAAAAAAAAGAAAGCAGACAAGCGTCACGACAGAAATCTTGGAAAGCTGAATAAGAAAAAAGAGAAGAAGGCCAAAGAAGTTGTGAAGGCGCAGGAAGACCGCAAGGATTACACGAAATGCGACAGCGCAGATGTGGTCCGTACTTCGCAGGATACAGTGCTGCTTGCAAAATATATGAAGATCTATCGCTCGCTTGGTGGAATCTGTTACATCATGCACCTGCAGGATATGGCTGATCTGAAACAGACTTCGGAGACGAATTATTATGTACAGGTAAAAGAAAGCAAAGATCCGCGTGCGCCGGCTGCATGGCAAACCTTTTTATATTGCCCGATCGGAAAACCAAACGGTACAATCGCGCTCTTGTCTCCGCAAGGGGATACAATTCAGATGTGCACGTACCAGAATGAAATGAAGAATGGTGTGATGTATTATCTCCAGAAAGGAAAAGGTGTTGTTTACAAGGAGAAATATGTAAATGATATTAAGATCTGGGAGAAGAAGGAGGAGGAATAAATTACCAATTACCAATTGGGAAAGTGGATATCTCGTCTGCGCTCGATTGGGATAATAGAAATTTGTGGTGAAGAAAAAAAGTAATTACCAATTACCAATTGAAGGTGAATTGAGAAATCAGGAAATTAATCTGTGTGATAAAAAGTGGTGCCGGGTGCTGGCAGAGGACTTCCCGCTGATAATTTCTTTGTGCCTTTGTGCCTTAGTGGCAACACTTGTTTTTTAATTTCTCAGCCAGTTCAAAACTTTAATCGTGCCGTCTTTTTTTTTCTCAAAGATTTTCATCCATTCGAGAAGGGGGAGGCCGATGTAGGTTTTGTTGTTGAAATTGCTGAGCAGCCAGTCTGAATCACCTTTGTAGCCGTCGGGATGAAAAACGATTTCGGGTGGAATTCCTGCTTCGAGCGCGGCCATGTACGACCACAGCAATGTTGCGATTTCTTCACCGCTTTTGTCCTTGGAAATTGCGCCGCTCATTATACAGCGTTCTTCTTTTGCTGTCACCGCAATATGTCCGGCTTCGTGAAGCATGTCGCCGGGATATTTTAATTCTTCGATGTCCACCACAAGCTTTCCATTCTCAATAGTAATGCCAGGCATAAAAACAGGCCCGCTGATCTTCGCTTCTTTTTTTTCAATTCCTATTTTATCAAGGAAGGTGAATATTCTTTTAATGATTTCTTCTCGTTGCATGAGGGGTACGAATTACGAATGGTACGAATTACGAATCTGTACGAATATACGAAGGGAACGAATTACGAATTTACGAATCTGTGTAAATTTGCGTAATTGAATCTGTGCGGTATTTTTTTCATTCAGGTTAATAAGGTTTACGGAAAACATTTACCTTTTAGTCCATGTTTAAATTTTTCAGTTTCCTTACGGAGGTGATCGGCTGGCTGGCGATTGTGGCTTCTCCTTTTCTGATCGGTATCGTGATCGGTGCTGTGGTGTATTTTAATAATCCCGGAACAACGGGAATTGTGATAGGGATTTCTATTGCTGTTTTGGGATTAATTATCGGAATAATCTGGGCAACGCGGGTGTGGAGAAAAAAAGGAACGCTGGAATTTATTTCAATAATAAGTGCAACGCCGGAACTGGATGTAAAGGAAGAAGAAGAAATAAAATAAGCGTTAAAACTTCACCAGCTCTTCATACAATTCTTTCACCGGCAAACCCATTACATTGAAGTAAGAACCTTCAATTTTTTCTACGCCGATGTATCCGATAAATTCCTGCGCGCCATACGCACCTGCTTTGTCGAATGGCTTGTATGTGCTTATGTAATATGCAATTTCGCCTTCTGTCAGCTCGCGGAAATAAACCACAGTACGCACTGAAAACGCGATCTCTTTTTTTGCAGATTTCAGGCAAACTCCGGTAAATACTTCATGACGGTTTCCTGAAAGCTCCCGCAACATCACGCTTGCTTCTTCTGCATTTTCCGGTTTATTCAGCACATGATCATTGATCCATACAATCGTGTCGGCGGTGATGACAATTGTTTTTTCATCAAGGTCACTTTTGGCATCGCCACGGATACCCGCAAACGCGTCTGCTTTTTTGCGTGCAAGGAATAATGGAATTTCATCTTTCCGCAAATGATCAGGAAATGATTCATCCACTTCTTTTGTCACCAGCTCGAATGGAATTCCTAATTCTGTGAGCAGGAATTGGCGGCGTGGAGATTTTGACGCGAGAATAAAACGGAATTGATTTAATTTTTCAGGATACATCGGCTGCAATCAGATTGTAGACCTGGTGTGCATACAAAAACAGGAAGCTGATCCCGGAAACCATGATGAGCTTTACCAGCGTGCTGCAGAAATGCCAGTCTTTTTTTCCTGTTGCATTCTGCATGCGGTAACAAAGATAAAAAAGAGGCAGCTGAATCAGGAGAATGGTATAAATGTAAATGGAGGCTGAAAAATTCGGTGGCAGCAATATTCCTTTGAATTGCTGGTATTCAATCCAGCCGATCATTGCAATAACGATCGCGCAGAGTGCTGTCAACACATGTTTTGTTTTTGCAATTCCGATGACGATTGGCATAGTTTTGCAACCGTATTCCATATCGCCTTCGTAATCTTCCACATCTTTAATGATTTCACGCATCAATGTGATCATGAACGCGAAGAAGGAAACAATAAGTGTTGTGTACATCACATCTGTTAAAGCGAGATATCCTTTTTCGATAAAATCCAGGAATTCATTCTTGATATTCGGAAGTTCAAAAAGCACCACTACCAGCGGAACAATTCCGGATAACAATGCGATTACTAAATTGCCAATGAGGAATTGTCTTTTCAGGTTAGTGGAATAAAACCAGAGAAGGGCAGGAGCCGTGATAAAAAGAATTGCTCCGACGCGGAAGAAATTGTATTTCCACGAAAGATAAATTCCAAGCCCGGCGCCGATGAAATTAATGGTCATGTGCGCGCCCATTGCCACGCGACGTTTGATTTGTTTCCCAACCAGGTTTGTATCAGGACGGTTCACTCCATCAATCCGCACATCGAAATAATCATTGATGATGTAACCCGCAGCGCCGATCATGACAGTCGAAAGCACCAGCAGGAAAAAATCGAATTCTGTCATCTGTACATCCAGCAGCGAATAATCCAGGTCATGACGTTTTAATGCCATGAGCGGGATCAGTATGCACCAGCGCACCATGTATTGCGTAAACGCCATGATGAGCAGGTTTGGTAAACGTATGAGCCTGAAGAATGCGATCATTGAGGTAAAAATAGGGAAAATCAGTAGTCAGTAGGCAGTAGGCAGTGGTCAGTAGGCAGTTGGCAGTAGTCATTGGGCAGTGGTCAGTAGTATAAACCATTATGACCAATGACTAATGACCAATGACTATTGACTTTTTATGATTACCATTTTTTAGTGAGGCGCAATACTTGTTCGATCACGTCGCGTACGCAGCCGTTTCCGCCTTTGAAAGGAGAAACATACACACACATGTCGCGGATCTCTGACGCGGCGTCATTCGGGCAGCAGGGGATTCCTGCGCGGCGCATGGCAAGAAGGTCGGGGAGATCGTCACCCATGTACAGCACTTCTTCTTCCGCAAAGCCATAAACAGTGGTGAACTCTTTAAATGTTTCTTCTTTGTCGAGCGCTCCGAGATAAACTTCCTGCAGGCCAAGATTTTTGAAACGCTGGCGCAGGTTTTCGTCTTTCGCGGCTGAAATAATGGCGACAGTCCATCCTTCATTCACTGCGCGTTGCAATGCAAAACCATCTCTCGCGTTGAACGAGCGTGAAGTCGTATTGTCAGAATTGAATTGGATCGTTCCGTCGGTAAGCACGCCGTCGATGTCAAATACAAATGCTTTGACTTTGTTCAGGCGTTGTTTGAAATTGACGCTCATTTTTTCTTGCCGGAAGACTTTTTGATAATGTCTGCGCTGATCTCATTGTACAGCTTTTGCGCCTGCGGATATTTTTTCAGCATCGCGCGCTGTTTGGTCATCACCTTTGTATCTTTTCTTGCGGCCGGACCTGTTTGTGTGTTCCGGGGAAAATCATCCATGACTTTCAACGCGGTTTCGTCAATGAGCGGACGGATAAGATCGAACGGAAGCTTGTGCTCGTTAAGGATTTCTTCGGAGATAGAATAAATATGGTTGGTGAAATTATTCGCGAACACTGCGGCAAGATGTGCAGCCTGGCGTTGCTTTGAATCAAGATTGTACACGCATTCAGAAAGTGTTTCAGCAACTGTGGTCAGGGAAAGCAGCGTGCTTGTATCGCTGCCTTCAATGCAGATCGGGACATTGCTGAAATCCACCGTCCGGTCTTTAGAAAAAGTCTGCAACGGATAAAAAACGCCATGCTGCTCGAATTTTTTGAGCACATCCATAGAAACGCTGCCTGAAGTGTGCACAACAATTCCGTCATTCGCCTTCAGCTTTTTTACCACAGCTTCAATCGCGTCGTCTTTCACCGCGATGATGATCAGTGCAGGGCGTTTGTCAATCTTTGAAAGATCGGTGATCACTTTTGCTTTCAGCTTTTTTGCGAGGGCTTTTGCATTTGCAATTTTGCGGCTGTAGACCTGGACGATCTCTGTATCTGCTGCAATTAACGCTTGTCCAAGATTGCTCGCTACATTGCCTGATCCGATAAGTATGACCCGCAGGCGTTGAAGTTCTTTTTCCGGCATAATTCTTTTTTTTAGTGAGCGTTAAACTGTTTCCTTTTCGCTGGTCTTGTTTTTCCTTTTTCGTTCACGGACGGCAAGAAAAGTTCCCGCTACCATAATAATACATCCGATCCACAAAATATTGATACCTGGAAATATGGATGCTTCCATGACGATAAATTCCGCTTTTTTCGAAAGTTTTATAGCGGAATAAATATCGATCTTATTATTTTCCGGGCGCACTTTCCAGAACGTGAGCTTCACACCGAGCTCTTCATCCACCGCGTCAGCTTGTCTTGTGGCACCGCTCGTTTTATTGATGAAGAAATAAGAAGTGAGCTTTGTCTCTTTCATATAACCATCAAAGACATTAAAATTTGCAGCCACTCCATATTCTTCCGTCTTGTAAAGCGCGTGTGTGGAATCAATTCTGAAAATCGTGTCGAGTATGGCGATGCAATTGTCAAGACCGATTGTATCTCCGACAGCGACTGTATGATTCACCGGCTTGTCAAAGAGCTCTCCGTTTTCCCCTGAAATAGCAGTTGTATCGTCCAGCGGATCTGCAATTTTGACGAAGGTATAAATGTCTTTGTGAAGGAAATGACGCGTGTCGGGTTCTGCCGCATTACCCATGAATTGATTCAGCTGAAAAAATGGTTTGAGGGTGAATGCTTTTTCAGGTTTCCCGTTTTTGTTTTCAAAGAAATCGACATGAAAATAAATGTAGGGTGTTCCGTCGCGTACGACACGTTCACGTTTAGTGTACGAAATCAGGTAATCGCCCATCGGGAGTGTGTCGCCTTTTTTCAGGTAAATGTTCTCCTTATTATTTCCATCCTGTACCAAAGCGGCAAGATCGGTGCCGGAAGAATTTTTGGAGAACGTATCTTTTTTCGAAGTAGAAATAACAGCACCTAACAATAAAAGTCCGAAGCCGATATGCGCGATGGATGCTCCTGCTTTGCTGATCTT
>JALYQL010000292.1 GCA_030855855.1 Bacteroidota bacterium
GTTTTGAGCTTGAATGGTTGGGTAAGCCCGTTACTGAGGTTTGCTGCATTATATGCATTAAAGAAAAACGGTAGCTCTTCTGATTTGATCGTTGATGCTGCGAACCCTGTTTCAAAAGCGATCATTCCTTGGAGCTGCGCATTTGCGGCAAAGGGAAGTGCGGAAAGAAGGAATATAAAAAGTTTCTTTTTCATGGTTATTTCCCTCCTATGTTAAGATAAACTGAAATACCTGTATTGAGAAAATGCTCTTCATTTGCCTTGGCATAATTCATATCGTTAAAATAATAGCGGTTCGGGAAAAACCAGTAGTCAAGTCCATCCATTCTTTGTCGGAATGCAAAGGGCTGTGTATAAAGGCGTATCGTGGCAATTCCGAAAGTGCGTTCCACCCATAATGTTGTAGCGAAATATAAGCGGACGGAAATGCCGAGGATCCTTGAATTGTCCACCACAAACAAGCGTGTCCATGTCGAATCTTTGAGGGATGCTTCCGGGCCCCTTCTTCCGAATCCTTTGAAGCGTCCGAAATCCATGCTTCCGCCAAACGACCAGTCGCCGACTTTTTTGCCGAAGCCGAAGTTGAATGTATTGCAATACACTTTTATCTGGCGATGAAATGGTACGCCTAAAGAATCATCGAAAGAAGATTCGGTGCGTGCTTTTTTGCGGGTGTAGAGGAATTCGAAATAAACATCATCCCCGGCCCGTATTCCGATTGTCGGGCCCTGGAACCAGTGAATGGGATGCATTCGTTCTTTGAGGTTGGAACCGTTGATCTCGTTGTAGATGTAGATCTCACGGTTAAGCTCACGAAGCCCGGTGTAACCGCCGGTGTAACCGATCAGGAGCTGGGCATCTGCCTTTACTGCAAAAAGCAGTAAGACTGGTAAGATTAATTTTAATCGTCGCATACTTGGGGTGTATTATGCCGCCAAAGATATGTTGCTTCAAACATTAAGAAATAAGCCAGATGCGTTATTTATACGTCGGTTTTGAACATACTATTCTTTTTATAACCGCTTATAAACCGGCAGTTACCGCTTATCGATTTCAATAGGAGTTAACGTGATATAGTTTTAAATTGCGCCATGAGAATGAAAAAATACCTTCTGTTTTTTATTTCACTTGTTTGTTTTTCATGCCTGATCGCCCAGGATCCTGCAAATAATAAGGTAGGATTTACCTCTGGAAAACCCAAAGCGCCTTCATTCAAAAAACATTTCGCGTTATCTTCCGCTTTTTCTTATTCCGTCATTAATAACCGCAAAGAGCTTCGCGGACAATACAAACCGGGCGTGAATGTGGGCCTGAATTTATACACCCGTCCCTGGTTTTATTGGTCAGCAGAATACACTTACTTCTTTCTTCACAATTCCAGCCCGGGTTTGGCAGATATTAACTCGTGGAATACAGAGCTTAACGGAAATCTTTTGATGGGCTCGGCAACCAGCGACATGAAATTCCGTTTTGTATTCGGACTGTCTTATCTCAGCTGGCAAGGTACCTTTGTAGGTCCCGATGTGGTGGACGACAAGACATGGTATATCGGAAAGGTCATTTACCAGGATTGGGTGGCTGGTAATATCGGTGTGGGATTTGGCCACCCGATCGGCAGCCGTTTTAATGGTTATGCAGATTTCAGGCTGAGATTTGCTTCCCAGGCGAAGGATCTTGTAAGTATTTCCGATACCGCGTTCAATTTTGGCATTCAGTTCAATCCGTATTCCGTTGACAAAAAGAAAAAATCGAAAAACGCGCATCCTTCCCGTATTTATCGCTGGCTCAAAAAGCGCACGAACTGATCAGGCTGATTACACAAATATGGCTTCCTCATTAAGGCCCGAAAATTGTACCTTTATATTCGTGAAACAGGCTGGATTCGTACTGACAATTTTCTTTTGTCTGGCGGGAATATTACTTTCTGCGCAGACTCCTCAGCCTTCCATGATCACAGTCCGTGGAAATGTATTCGATAAGAATGACAGCCTTGCCGCTCCTTCAGCGATTATTCTCAATAAACGCACCAGCACCGGACAGACCAGTTCTCCCGGAACTTACTTTTCCATCACAGGTTTAAAAACAGATACTTTCCTTATTACCTCAGGCGGCTATGAGGTGAGGAGAATCTGTTTCCGCGATTCGGTTTTAAAAGAAACATACACGATCCGTGTGGGACTGCAAATGAAAACGGGCTCGCTTAATGCGGTTGTTATTTACCCTGTGAAAGACCTGAGTGAAATTCAAAAGGAGCGCGCTGCTATCGGAAAAGCGCAAACGCGGCAAACGGTGGGTGTGACAGACGCTGTTTCCAGCCCGATAACCTATCTCTATGAACGTTTCAGCCGTGAAGGGAAATCGCGGGAAGCTGTGGCGATTCTTGAAAATAATGATAATAAGCGGGAAATATTGAAGGAGCTGTTCAGGACTTATGCGCGTGCGGGTGTGATTGTGATGGAAGAAGAAGAGTTCGACGCGTTTATTAATTATCTCAATATTCCGGAAGATTTCCTGCGTACGGCAAGCGATTATGATCTTGCTGTATTTATTCGTCATAAATATCTTGCGTATCGTTCGGCAAGAGAAATTCATAACAGAAATCAACGCTGAGAAAGTCTAAGACTTCTTGTATTTTTGTGCTTTCTGAATGCGAATGATCTCAAGATTTTTTATCTTAGTTGTTGTACTGGTGTTTTTCTGCGGCTGCGGAAATGCGGAGAAACCGATCCAGGTAAAACCGAACCCGATTGTCAAGCCTAAAGCTTTACCACAAAAATCAGGCTTGATCTATGCGCATGAGCTGATCAAACCCAAACGCAATTCGTATGATGATGCGCGGGCAAGGATCGGTGACACGTTGATTCTTTGCTCCTATAAAGGAAGGATCGATTTTGCGGATTCAACGGGCAAAAACAGGGTAAGCATTACTGATCTGCGGTGCGAATTTCATATTGAAAAGGCGTATATTCTTCCATGGGGAGAGCAGCGTTGGTTTATCACCTGGCAGGAAACAGACCAGACCGGGCAGAAGACTAACCTGGCTATATTCAGGGAGGGTGAACGAAAGCCGGAATGGAAAATTCAGTTTCCTTATCCTAATCTTGGTCCCGTGGTGCTGGATGGCGAAATGTGCTATTTCACGACGATGGGAATGGTGGGTAAAGCAAACCTGGCGGAAGGCAAGATGGAGTGGCAGATCGATTCGATGTTTAATGTTTACAAATGGTCGTTTAAACAATTCAGCACGCCCCTTGTTTACCCGGATAAAGTAATTTTTATTGACCTGCCCGAGCGCGGCCGTCGTGAAAAGCGGGATACGGTGGTGGTGGATCCGGTTTCAGGCCTGCCGAAGGGGAAATAGGTAAATGAGAAATTAAGAAAGTAGGAAATTAAGAAAATAGGAAAGAAAATAAGAAATAGGAGGGCGGTTTTTTTCTATTTCGACCGAAACCTCAACGCCTGATTTTCCTCTTACCCAATTTCCAAATTTCGAATTTCCTGTCCCCGCAAAGATTACCACTTTAACCGATTAGCAAATTACCACATTAACGTTATCTTTGGTCCGGCTGCTATGGCTCCACGTATAATTCTTACTCCTCAGCAATTTTCCATTACGATCAACAGGCTTTGCCACCAGCTGATCGAAGTACACGACGATTTTTCAGAAACAGCGATCATTGGTTTGCAGCCGAGGGGAATTTTATTGGCCAAACGCATCCGGGAAACATTGCAGCAGATACTTAAAAAGCAAAATATTCTTTACGGCGAGCTCGACGCTACATTTTATCGTGATGATTTCCGGAAAAAAGATCTTGTTCCTAACCGTACCAATATTGATTTTATTATTGAAGATAAAAACGTAGTGCTGATCGATGATGTGCTGTTTACAGGCAGAACGATTCGTGCCGGAATGGACGCGATGATGGCATTCGGCCGGCCGAAAGATGTGGAATTGATGGTGCTGGTGGACCGCCGGTTCAGCAGGAATCTTCCGATCCAGGCAAAATATATTGGTTGCACCGTGGATACTATTGCTTCTGAAAAAGTAATTGTTGCATGGAAAGAAAATGACGGTGAAGATCATGTTTTACTTCTGACAAACGATAAAGAGGTATGAGCAGAAAATTAAGCGTAAAACATTTACTCGGCATCAAGCAGCTTACGCCGGATGATATTGAGCTTATTCTCGAAACCGCCGACCAGTTTAAAGAAGTCATCAACCGCCCGATTAAAAAAGTTCCTTCTTTACGCGACATCACAATTGCAAATCTTTTCTTCGAGAATTCCACCCGCACACGCGTTTCTTTTGAGCTTGCAGAACGAAGATTGTCGGCAGATACTGTGAATTTTGCCGCTTCCAATTCTTCTGTCAAAAAAGGAGAAACGCTGATCGATACGGTGAATAATATTCTCGCCATGAAAGTGGACATGGTAGTGATGCGTCACCCTAATCCGGGCGCGTGTGTTTTTCTTTCCCGCCACATCGACGCTAAAATTGTCAACGCCGGCGATGGCGCGCACGAACATCCGACACAGGCTTTACTCGACGCTTATTCTATTCGCGAAAAGCATGGAACAGTGAAAGGAAAAAAAGTGGTGATTGTAGGCGATATTCTGCATTCGCGGGTGGCGCTTTCCAATATTTTCTGCCTGCAGAAGCTCGGGGCGGAGGT
The DNA here is from genome assembly GCA_030855855.1 of Bacteroidota bacterium. Lineage (GTDB taxonomy): Bacteria > Bacteroidota > Bacteroidia > Palsa-965 > Palsa-965. The sequence goes on from JALYQL010000292.1 coordinate 4,673, forward strand.
GATGGTTTGTGGTCCACGCACATTAATGCCGCGTTATATTTCTTCGTTGGGTGTGAAGGTGGAATACAATCTCAGAAAAGCGCTGGAATGGTGCGATGTGGCGAATATGCTGCGTATTCAGCTGGAGCGGCAGGACATAAAATTCTTCCCGACATTGCGCGAATACACCATGCAATATGGTTTGGACATGGAGCTGATGAATAAGATCGGGAAAGAAATTACGATCATGCACCCGGGGCCGATCAACAGGGGAGTGGAGATCACGAGCGAGGTGGCGGATTCGGCACAGTCAATAATTCTGGACCAGGTGGAAAATGGTGTGGCGGTGCGGATGGCGGTTTTGTACCTGCTCGCGGGGCGGTCTGATGATTAAGTTAAGAGAACGAATTACGAATCAAACGAATATTACGGATGACAATGACATTTTTAGCATTCATATATTCGCTTGATTCGTAATTAGTTCCCTTATTTTCCCATTTAAGCATTGTAGCTATGGCGGAAAACATTATTTTTGCGGGGTATGAACCAACCATTTTTAATCGAAAGAAGTGAGCGCTATTCTCTGATTCGTCTGCAATCGGAGAAGCTGGATACTATGGTGGCGCCGGCCCTGAAATCAGAGCTGGTGGTTTTGAACGCTGACGGCGTTAAGAATCTCATCATCGATCTGTCGGAAACACGCTATTGTGATTCTTCCGGACTGAGCGCTATTCTTGTTGCCAACCGCCTTTGCAAAAATGCGAACGGTGTGCTTGTTGTAACCGGATTGCAAGAGCCAGTCAGAAAGCTCATTGCGATCTCCCAGCTCGATAGCATTTTGAAAATAACCCCTGATCTTGCGGCTGCAATTGACCGGCTTGTTGCGGAAGATGTAGAGCAAGGTGCAACTGAATAATTCAATTCCCCCCAATGAAAAAACTTTACTTTTTAATTGCTTCCCTCACTTTCGGCTCTTTTGCTTTTGCGCAATGCACCATTAATCCGGCATTGTTCGGGCCACCGAATAACACCAATTATTCAATTATTCCCGATACCATCACCAATCTGCCGCTTGCGTATGTTGCACAGTCTTATGTTACTGATCTTCAGTTCCATATTAAGCCTGATACAACAGTGAACCAGCCGGTACCAGGAACTTATCCTATAACGGAGGTGCATATTGACAGTGTTGTGGGTCTCCCTGCCGGTTTCTCCTATTTACCGAATCCTTCCAATGGAACGTTTACAACTACGTCTGCAACCCCTCCGGGAACAGGCTACGGTTGTGTTGCTGTAACAGGAAGTCCTGTAGCCGGCCAGGAATTGGGCGGACCTTATAACGATGGAATTTATCCATTGATTGTTTACGTTACTGCTACTGTAGAAATTTTCAGCACGCCTGTTCCATCAGCTTCTACGTTTGAAGGGTATAAAGTTCATATTATGCCGGCTAATAATGTTCCTGTTATTGAGAACAACGTTTTTGCTGTAAACTTCAGCGCGCCGAACCCATCAGATATCAGAACAGATTTCAAATTTACAACTCCGAACTCGGGCAATATGCAATTCACGATGTATAACGTGCTTGGCTCTGTGGTGAAAAAAGAAACTGTTGCGTCTTCAAAAGGAACCAATCATTACGTGCTCGAAACAGCTTCTTTATCTGCAGGCGTTTACCTGTGCTCATTCCGCATGGGTGACGCTGTCGTTACCCGCCGCATCACTGTTTCACACTAATGGCTTCGGCGTTTGAAGTAACCATACTGGGTTCAAGCTCAGCCACGCCAACCGCTAAAAGAAATCCGACCGCTCAGCTGCTGAATGTAGCTGAGCGGTTTTTTTTGATCGATTGCGGCGAGGCGACCCAGATTCAGCTGCGCAGATTCAAGATCCGTTTTCAGCGTATCAATCATATTTTCATTTCACACCTGCACGGCGATCATTATCTCGGATTAATGGGTTTGCTCTCGTCGCTTCATTTGCTGGGCAGAAAAAATGCCATTTACATCTTCGCGCCGGAAGGATTGCAACGCATCATTGATCTTCAGCTGGAGATATCGGGAACGGTGCTGAGCTACGAAATTCACTGGAACCAGCTCGACACTGAAAAGCCGGGAGTAATTTTTGAAGATAAAATGCTCACGGTGGAAACGGTCATCCTGAATCACAGAATTCCTTGTGTGGGATTTATTTTCCGTGAGAAGGAACGCCCTTTTTCTATTGATAAGGAACAGATCGCCTATTACGGTGTTCCGTTGACACAGATGATGAGTGTGAAGAATGGGAATGACGCTGTGCTGGAGGATGGAACTATAGTGCCGAATCACCGCATTACGAGAGGACGTCAGAAAGCCCGTTCGTATGCTTTTTGTTCCGATACGCGTTTTGATGACCGTGTGATTGCCGCTGTAAAGGATGTGGATCTGCTTTACCATGAAGCGACTTTTATGCATGAGCTGCTGGAGCGTGCGAAGCAGACTCATCATACGACGGCGCTGGAGGCGGGCAGGGTGGCGCGGCTGGCGAAGGTGGGAAAGCTGGTTATCGGGCATTTTTCTGTACGGTATATCGATCTTTCTCCCTTATTAAAAGAGGCGCGAACGGAATTCCCGGAAACTTACCTCGGGGAGGAAGGCAATGTCTTTAATATTCCTGAACAGCCTTTTGTGAAAAAATAAGCGGGTTTCTTTTTGTGTAGTCAGGATGAAAATATACCTTTGGAGTCTCTTATTTTAAATTAGTCTAAATAAGCATATGGCCATTTCAATCCTGATCGCACAGTCGAATTACCTTGTAAGGGAAGGTCTTAAATCCTTGGTAATGAAACAAGAAGAGCTTTTGCTTAAATGTGAAGCTTCAAGTGCTGATGAGGTGCTTTTTCATATTGATTTTTTCAGATCGGGTGTAATAATCATTGACCACAACGATCCTGCTTTCGGAATTTCTGTGATCCGCAAGATCAAGTTGATGGCTCCTGAGGTTCATTTCCTTTCCATATCCGACAAGCCTAACCGCTGGATGCTTTCTGACGCGTTAAGTGCCGGCATCACCAGCTACCTGCTGCGCGATTGCGGAAAGGATGAGATCATGGATGCGATCCGGGCCACTTCTAACGGTGAGCAATTCTTCTGTGGTAAGATTCTTAATGAAGTGCTAAAAACAAATGATGAACTTTCCGCAGATCCGGAACAGGTTTCCTGTGAAGGTTTGAAAATATCGGATCGCGAAGGTGAAATCATCCGCCTGGTTGCCGAAGGTTTTACAAATAAAGAAATAGCTGATAAATTATTCCTGAGCGCTCATACAGTGACTACGCACAGAAAAAACATCATGGCCAAACTAGGCGTCAACAACACCGCCGGGCTTGTTCTGTTCGCGATCCGCAACAATATTGTTTCTCCGAATCATTTTCTCTTTAATACTAACTAAAAGAGAAATTGGGAAAATAGGAAATCGGGAAATTGGGGCACGTGAAAATGAGGCTGAAGCCATTTGTAATTTAAATTCATAGCCCCGAGTGGAAGTTCGGGGCTATTCAATTTGCCTTTTTTCTGAATGCTGTTATCACTACTATTTTGCCTTATTCGTTTTCCCCACCCCTGATTTTTCAATTTCTTAATTTCCTGCTTCTTATCGAGGCGCAGCGGAGATACCTTTTTCCTTCCTTTTGCTTTTTTTGCAATAAAATACGACAATTGTCGTTTTATTTACGACAGAATACATAACTTTGTGTTGTAATTGAAAACAAATGGGAAAAGCACTTGATATCAGCAGCTCTATCTCCTACAGTTCCGTAGATGATAAAGACATTCTCCAGCTCATCTCTACGATACGCAAGGGAATACAATATGCATTGTTCATTTCACTCGCAGAAAAAAGCCCTTTCAGCCTCAATGAATGGTCGGGCTTTCTGCATATTTCTGAACGAACGATGCAGCGCTACAAAAAAGAAAAAAAATCATTCGATCCGATCTATTCCGAAAAGATCCTCGAAGTGACGATGCTTTACAAATTCGGGATAGATGTTTTCGGCAGCACAGAAAGGTTCAATACCTGGCTCGAAACCAAAAATCTCGTGCTTGATGGTGCAAAGCCAAAAGATCTCCTTGATAATACGTTTGGCATCAGTCTCGTAAAAGACGAGCTCACCCGCATCGAATACGGCTTACTGGCATGATCGTCTTTCGGCTGGGCAGAGAGAAATTCAAAGACGATCTGAGCGGTAAAGGAGCTGAAAAGGCAGGAGCAAGATGGAACAGCAAAGGTTACGCAATGGTGTACACGAGTGAATCGCGGGCGCTTTGCACAACCGAAATCGCTGTCCATACACCTCTTGGCAATCTGCCTGTAGATTATTGCCTGACTACCATCGAAATTCCGGATACGGCGCCGCTTCTGGATCTCGCCATTGCAGGCCTGCCGAAAGGATGGAAATCAATTCCGCATTCAAATTCAACACAGGTTATCGGCGATAATTTTCTTGCGGAAGGAAAATTCCTGGTGATGAAAGTCCCTTCCGCCGTCGTGCAAGGTGATTTTAATTTCCTGATCAATCCCGCGCATAAACTTATCAGCAAGGTCAGGATCATTAAGACGGAACTGTTTGAATTTGATGAAAGGCTTTTTGTGAAGTAGGGGAAAATGGGAAAATCAGAAAAATAAGAAATTGGCTCTTTCGCCCTATGATATTTTTAAAGTTTTCCCTTACAACTTAATGACATTGCGCTAAAGCCCTTTATACGCTATCCCATAGGCCCCGGCCTGAAGGTCGGGGCTATTTGTTTTCTCCCCCTCTCACGTTTCCCATTCCCATTTTCATTCTCATTTTAATTCTCATTCCCAATTCCCTATTAATTTCCCCAATTTTCTTATTTCCCATTTTCCCAATTACCATTTTCCTTTTTTTGTCGTAATCCGATAATTGGTAATCTGTAATTGGTAATCCGGCACCGTAGGCGTCCTCTTGGGATAATTGGTAATCCTCCCGCATCCTTCTACCTTCACCTCATGAATTTATTGATTGCTGACAGTGGCGCTACCAAAACGGACTGGCGTTTTATTGACGGAAACCGGGCGATTCTGGCATTTCGCTCAGAAGGCTATAATCCGTGGTTGGTGGAGGCGGAGCAGATGGAAGAAAGCATGCGTCGGGAGGTGCTTGTACAATTGGGAAATCAGTTGCCGGAGCAGATCTGTTTTTACGGGGCGGGCTGCGGGACTCCGGAAAAAAAAGAAATTGTTGCTTCTGTTCTTTCAAAGCTCTTCGGAAATGCCGCGATTGAAGTCCATACAGACCTGCTGGGCGCTGCACGATCGCTTTGCGGACCGGAACATGGTATTGCGGCGATTCTCGGCACAGGGTCGAATTCCTGCAGTTTCGATGGCGTTAATATCGTGGAGAACCGTCCTTCGCTGGGTTACGTTCTCGGAGATGAAGGAAGCGGGGCAGGATTGGGAAAAGAACTGCTCCGGAAATTCCTTTACGATGATCTTGACCTGAAGCTGAAGGAAAACTTCGTTAAACGCTTCAATTTATCCAGGGCGGAGATACTCGATCATATTTACAAACAACCTTTGCCTAACCGTTATCTCGCATCGTTCGCGAAATTCATTTTCCAGAATATCGAACATCCTCAATGCAGCGGAATTGTGATTGAGAGCTTCCGCGCTTTTTTTACTCATCATATTCTGAGATATCCAGGGGCAAAAGAGCTGCCGCTGCATGTGACGGGTTCGGTCGGCTTTTACTTCAGCAACCTGCTCCGACGGGTGGCGGAGGAGCAAGGTGTGAGATTGGGAAGAGTGACGGAAACCCCGATTGCGGGTCTGCTGAATTATCACATCGGGGAGTAGTGGCTGCCAGGCCCTTATGCAGACTGAATCGGACACACTACGGCCTGATTATTGCCTATCTTTGACGGCTCAAAAAAGGGCTTCCTCCATTTAACCCAAATAAATAATTTTCCATGAAAAAAATTACAGCAATAACTGCATTGCTATTTCTTTGTCTTGTCGCTAACGCACAGGATTGGTCCGGTAAGGTTTACAAAATCGGAACCATTTATCCCGGCTATTATGTTTCATTGAAAGGCGACACTGTCCGTGGTTATTTCATGCATAATAACCAGGTGAAAAACCAACTGAAATGCGAGTATTATAAGAACGAAACAGATCGTAATACCACACAGAGCTTCGGACCTGAAGACATCAGCAGCTATGTGGTGGCCGATAAATTGTACCGCTCCATCCATTTCAGCGGCGGATTGCTGGCGAAACCTATGCGCTTTAACCTCGTTACTACTGATGGTGGAGGAGGAATTTCAATTTTTAATTTTTACGATGAAACCTATGCAAGGGAACCAGACGGATCGATCAAATACACTGTGGTTTATTACAAGCCAAACGATGCCGCGAACCCGAAACCGATGATGTTGCAGGATTTCGGATTAGGCTTCGCAAAAAAGATGGCCGCTTTTGTTGCCGATTACGAGGAGCTTTCTAAAAAAGTGGCTGATAAGGAAAAAGGCTATGGCATGATCCAGATCGACAAGATCGTGGAAGAATACAATACGTGGTATAAAACAAAATAACCCCCTTGAAAATATGAAAGCAATAAACTTACTGCTTGCTGCCTGCCTTTTTTCTGTAACGGCTTTCGCGCAGACTGCGGAATTCGTTGAATCTAGAAATGTGCTTAAAGCGGAAACACCCGAACTCTCTACATTCAAAGTGAAAGACATCACTTATGTAATGTATGATTCTTACAATAAATCGGGCATGACGCGCATTATTCAGCTTGACGCGTATGATGCGACGATGAAATTCGCCGGTACGAGTCTCATCAATAAATCAGATGATCCTGCAGAGCCGGGCACCTTCGAAGGTGTGTATGCATTGTCCGATAAACTTGTTTTGTTCAAATCGTCATGGGATAAAAAAGGAGGGATGGCGATAAGTGTTTTTCCTGTTAATGGAAATGCGGAAAAGCAGGCCGGAACTTTACTCTGCAAATTCACCGCGGAGAAAATGATGAACACCGGAAGCTTCAGCGTGAATGTAAGCCCTGACGGAAGCAAGTTCGTTGTGTTCTGCGAATTGCCAAGTGTAAAGGATTCGCTTGAGCGTGCATTCGTTTATGTTTATGATAATAATTTCAAACAGCTCTGGATGAAAGATTATTATTTTCCGAATGATAAAGGCACGGAGAAATACCGCTACAACGATGTGTACATCAATAACGCAGGAGTTGTTTTCGATATGAAGCAGGTGCCGGTGAAAAAAGAAGTTCCTTATTTCACGGTGTTTACATTTCTGAATAACGGCGCAAAAGTAGAAGAGCGTAAAATGGATCTTGGCGAAGGCGGACACGTTTCCACTTATAAAACAGGCTTCGCCGCTAACGGAGATCTGATCATGTCTGGATATTGCTATCCTGATAAAAAAGTAGGCGTAAACGTTGAAACGATGAACAACGCGTTCTTCGTTAAAGTCTCTTCTGCTGATGGCGGAATGCCGGTTGACAAGCTCACGCCGATTGCACCGAATGCCTCGATCAAAGCAAAATATTTAGTGATGCTTCCTGATAACGGCGCAATCCTTGTTGGTGAAACGGAACGTATCACTGAAACTCCGCGTGTTGGAGCAGGTGCAACAACCACATCGGGTGTTATCTATGATTACGATTTCAACAACAGCAACATCAGCGCGATCAAAATGGGCGCGGATGGTGTGAAGAAATGGGAACACACGATTGACCGGGATATGAAAAGTCGTAATGACGGTGCCCGTACGCTCGGCATTTACGCCTGCATGATGGGAGAAAACCTGGTGATCACTTACCAGGATTTTATTTACCGCCACGACGGACAAGCGCACATGGTTGCTGCAGGAAACGATTTCTGGAGAGTGAATGTCGTCCGGAAGATCAATGCGGAAGGTATCAACGCAGGCGAAGAATACATCAAAGACAAACGTCTTGCAGGAAGAGATGCTGAATACGCATTATTGCCCGCTACCGGAATGAAAACAAGCGAAACCACAATGTATTTTATCGCCATTCGCGGACTGGAACTTATTCCCGCGAAGATCACTTTGTAGATTAAGTTATCGCCCAAAAACAAAGCGCCATGTTCAATCGAACATGGCGCTTTTGCCTTTGATAAGCGTGTTACATGAAAGCAGGAATAATTTTTTCGGTCGCTACTCAGTGGTCAAAAAAAAATCTGCTTTGTCGCCTTCGATGCATTTTTGCAAATAAATATTGCTTTTTGATTAGTAGATTCTTTTTGCAAAAACACTCAGTCTGACAAGGGAGAGATTTTCTTGTCAGACTGAGTGTTTTTCGCTTGATGTGATTTTTTGAAATACAATTTCCATTAGCGGAAAATGTATCGAAGGCGATACAGCACTTATTTATTCGCTGCTGCTCTTACTTTTAAATCTTCGAGCATCAGCTTTAATTCCGCTGAACGCGCTCTTTCTTTTTTGTCGGGTTCTGCGCTGTTGATTTTGTCGAGCTGCGCGCCGGCATTGGTGTAATCGCCGATCATCATATACGCATCAACGAGATTAAAGCGCGTTGCCATTGTTACGCCTGCATCAATCCTTGCTTTTTTATCGGCAGGGTTTGATTCGAGCAAGGCTTTTTCCCATGCGTTGATGGCAAGCCAGATCTTCGCAGTTGCGCCGGCTTTGTCTGTTGCCAGCATGTTGTAGCCGACTGAAGCGTTATCAAAAGCAGCCTGGAATTCGTCGTAATTCATTTTTTTCGATTCCACATTGTTCAGCACAGTTTTACGTGTGATGCGTGCGAAACCGTATTTGTCGTTCACAAGATCATTGATATATTTCAGGTTATCGGTCAACGCTTTTTCTTCGAGGTTCTGTACATAAGCAACCGGGTCAAAATTTACCGGCAGCTTGTTTTCCGATTGAGCAGTTTTTACTACTACAAACTGGTTGAACGCGTCGATCACTTGTGTGAAGATGACTCCTTTTCCGGGAGCTTCCACTTTTACGCTCATCGGGTGTTTGTATGAAGTTTCATAATGGTAGAAAGTAGAAGTGTAAGGCTGTTGTTTACCTTCAACAGTTCTTGTCATGTTCTTCTGCTCAGTCACAAGGTGTGGCTGGATACAATCGAAACCGTACATCGTTACGGTGATGATCACGGCGTTATCAGGCAGATTGATAAAACCATCGAGGCGCAGGTAGGAAGATGCGAGCAACTGTGTGTCGTAATCTTTTTTGAGATTCGGCGCCTGCGGATTGTTGCGGTAAGGACGATTCGGTTGCTGGCGAACAGGTTTTCCCTGGTTCAATAATTTCTCATCGGCGATTTTTTGCGCCATTGACTTTTTATTGTATTCGGTCATTTCCTTCTGGTACCTTACTTCAGCAGCGTCATCTTCAATTTTCCACGCTTTCATATCCACATCATATTGCTCATTCGCGATTTTCATCTTCGCGTCATAATCCGCTTTTTTTGCGGCATTATCAGCTGCATACGAAAGCACAACATTGCTTTGGTAATTGACAATTGATTTATCTACCGGCTCTTTCGGGAGCTGTATGTAAACGAAGGAGATGTCCCTGTCTTTAATGTTTTGTGCAATAATTGGTTGAGACAATAAAAAAGCAGCTCCTGCAAGGAGCGTAACAGATAGTTTCATGTTTAAAATTTGGATTCAGGCACGAAGTTAAGTAAATAACTTCTTGATTCTGAGATAATTACGATGAGCGACGCAATGAGGAGGTTGAGTGAAGATTTAGTGGCTGTTGTCAGTAGTCAGAAGTAGTCAGTCGTCAGTGGGCAGTAATAAGTGTGGGCAGTTGCTTTATAACTAACTACTGCGTTACTTCTCCGAAAAGTAAATCTTTAGTGGTTCCCAATAATTTTCGGGCCAGCCTTTTTTGAATTCTTCTACCTGATTTACCGGAACTCCTTTATGAACGAAAGAGATTTCGGTTCCTTTGGGAGAAGCTTTCAGGTCGAAAGTGATTTCAGAAAAATATTCTTCAGGCCATACGTCATCGACAGCTTGCCAGGTTTGCACGATTTTTTTTCCGGGAATTAATTTGAGCGTTTTTCCGATGATATATCCATCATACGCAGAGTAGGAGGAACCTTCTTTCTTGCCGATCTTACAAACGCTTGAGGTGAATGCACTATGTTTTTTGGAATCGATTAGCGTATTGTACACTTCTAATGGAGTTGCAGGAATGATTGCTTTTTGTTTGATGTCTTTTGTTTTCATGGGGGTATGCTGCTTGTTTGTTATTTCAATTCAACGTACGCTCTACCCGAAAGTTGAAAATAGTGAGGGCTAAGATCCTGAACAGGTTGACAGGTGGAAATTTTAGTGTGCCAGGTTCCCGGAGGGCAAATTTCATCGTTGGTTGAAATGCTTATGCATTTATCATATTTGAATTTTGAATAAATAAGCGTTTCAGTTCCCAGTGCCCAGCCTGCGAGTATTCGTTCTTTGTCCGTTTTTTCAGGAGACAGGTAATAGAGATCATGACCGGCGGCAATTCCGTCTTTCACGATCTGGTCTAAATAAGCCACTCTTTTTTTATAAAGAAGGCAGCCTGTGTTTATGTAACGGATTCCATTTACAAGAAAAAAAACCGCAAGCACCATTGGAATCCACTTGTTTATCCTTTTTTCATTTGCCATAAGATCGGCGAGTATAAGGTTGACCATGAAAAATGCCGGAAGAAAAATTCTTTCCATCATAATACTTGCATCGCCATTACGGAAGGCGACTAAAATGATAAGCATATAGATTGTTACAGAAAAGGTGAGCGCAACCAATTTCAGCCATTCTTTGCGTGCTATAAGCCACACACCTGCAATGAGTGCCGCAACTTCCGGCATCCAATAAAAATGGAAGAAGTGCATGCGGATAAATCCAAGGGCAAAATTGCCGGTTGAGCCACCCAAAGAAGGGTTTTTGAATTGCGCGAATTGAGCCGCGTTATAGGTTTTGTCGAACCAGAAAAATAATGCCGTGCCTGCGACAGATAAAAATAACAGAACAATTAACGGCAAAGAATCCTTCCATTTTTTTGTTTTCACAATGTGATACAAAAGAACAAACCCCGCGGTGAATAAGCCAAAAGGATGTGTGAACAGAACGAGAAAGAGTGTAATACCTGCGATTATTTTTTTGAGCAGATTGTTTTTGAATTCATATTCCAGCACAGCGAAAAATAAAGCGCTGTAAACAATCAACTGGTGCGTTTCGGTAACTGTATGCAGAAATGTTTCCCGGACGCCCATAATCATTCCGAAAAGTATGACGAGGCCGGCAACAGCATTTTTAAGCTTATAAGTACACAGGCACCACACAAAATAATAGAGCAGGGGATAGCCTAATGAAAAAGTGTAGACAAGGGCTTTGAAAGGAACATGAAGTTTTACGGCAATAAACAATGGGATTTCAGAAATAAAAGCACCAAACCTCTCCCAGCCAAAAGCAAAATTTTCATTGTTAACTCCCTTGAAAAAAAGCCATGCAGAATCTACATATGTTGTTCTTTCTGCAGCGTAGACCACGGCATAAATAAAGAGCACAATAAAAAATAAATTGCCAGAAACCTTTTGGAAGGAAGTAAAATCAAACGGCTTGTTTTTTTCTGGAAGCTGCACTAAATCGTTTGCTTAAATTAAGAGCTCAATGAGCTACTATGAATTTTCCCGAACACTTGCCACCTTCGGAATCTGAAATGGAGTAGTGGTAAATTCCATCCGCGAGTGCGCCGGTTTCAATGCTGCATGATGCTGCCCGCGAAGAAGTAACCTGCCAGACCTGGTAAGGAATGTCCATTATTTTTCTTCCGCTGAGATCAAATATCTCCCCCTGGATTTTTCCTGAAATAGGTTTTGATGCATCAAATGTAATTGACATCATTGAAGACGCGGGATTAGGAAATGTAGAAGTCGCCCCCGATGATAATGGAGAAGGCAATTCCCTTATTGATAAAACGCCTGTTGACAGGCCTGAAGTATCCGTTTTGATTAACCAGACATTCGGAATAAATGAGTTAAAACCTTCCGTATATCCGCACAGTATATATCCATCATCATGCGTCAGATCCACACTATATCCTGCTTCGCGACTGAATGTTCCAAAGCTGGTATAGAACGGACCATTACGATCGTGGTAGAAATACATATCGCCATTCCCGTTCCCCTGCACATTTTCTGTGGTGCCGAGTGCGGCAAAGGTGGCATTGGGCCGTGCAACTATAGCGGAGTAATAATCAATGCTCCCCTGGCCACCATTCACTTCCATGAAAAGCGCTGCGCCGGCATAAGTAAAGCACTTGAAATACGCGTCAGGATCTCCATAAGCAGCGGAAGTTTCGCCCGCAACAAAGATCCGGCCATAAGAAGATAAATCACAAATTCCCCACGCTTTATCTTCATTGGCACCTTGGCCCAACGTTCTTGTCCAAAGCGTATCCCCAACCCCATTCATTCTCAACACCCAGCTATCACCCAATGTATCTCCAAGACTGTATGTAAATCCCGCCGCCGCAATCAATGAATCTCCTGTCTCACAAATCGATCTCGCTTCATCTGCTTTTATTCCGCCATACGTTTTTGTCCACAACGTATCACCATTTCCATCAATCTTTACAAAATACATATCCTCATCGCCCGCACCAAGTCCGTAAGTTCCGCCCGCAAGCAGAAAACCACCATCCCACGTAGCAGTTACATCATAGAAAAAATCCCAGTCAGAAGTGCCGATGTATTTTGTCCAGAGCGTATCGCCGTTTTTGTCCGTGCGTAATACCCAGCCATCATACCCGCCATATCCTTGTGAATTGGAATAACCCGCAAGAACATAACCAGAATCAGGAAGCTGGCGGATGCTGCGCAAGACATCCACATTATTTCCTCCAAAACTTTTTGACCACATCATTAAACCGAGACTGTCCACGCGCACGAGATATCCATCGCTGATGCCTGCGCTGCTGGTGCTGCCCGCTACAATATATCCCTGGTCGAGACAGCTGCGCACACGATAGCCGTATTCATTGCCGCCTTGTCCGTACACATTTTCCCATTTGGCGGCAGTCTGCGCAAAAGCAAAAAGACCGGTGAAAACAGAAATGAAAAGAAGAATTTTTTTCATGATCACGGTTGTTAGAATGCGAATGAAATATTGAGGTATAATCCTTGTCCGTGTGTTTTCTTTGGAACAAAATACGCTGCAAGATTTGTTGTACCTGCCACGATCACAAGATTTTTGGTTGGTTCAAGTGCAATCTGAACCGGGAATTGCAGGCGCGAATATCCGCCCCATGCAGCGCCGCCATTGACATTAAAAAAATAATCTTTCGTATGCCATCCTCCGAACAACGTAATTTGCGGAAGCGCTTCACTGTAGCTCCATACACGTGCGTCAATACCGCCATACCACTGCACCGGCGAAAAGAGCATGTAGCGCATGCG
>JALYQL010000034.1 GCA_030855855.1 Bacteroidota bacterium
GTCGGATTCCATGTAAGGCCGCCGTCTGTGGTTTTGTAAACACCGAGCCCGTAATGAGTATTTCTTTTTCTTCCGTTGAGATAAAGTCCGAAGCCAATGTATTCAAAATCGCAGACAGAAATGTACATGGTGTTGTCTGGATCTGCAGGATCGAGCACCATGTCGCTGATGCGTGTGATAGGAAGATTATCAGTGAGCGGTGTCCATGAAGCGCCGTTGTTGGTCGTTTTCCATAAGCCACCCTGCGCTACACCTACGTAATACGTATTCGCATTTGTCGGATGGAAGGTGATGCAATTGATACGCCCGATGCCGTTCTCCATGTAGCCCGTAAGATTCCCCGGCACGGCGTTCGGTCCAACAGGATACCACGCTGAGGTTGCAAGCTCTTGTGTTCCCGCCGCGCTTTTCTGGTTGGCAACAGCGATAGCCGCGTCGATATATTCGGTTGGGTCGCCCAATTCGCCCTGTGGATTGGTATGCATAAGCATTTCCATCTCCCAGCGTTTGAAATATTTCCAGCCTTTTGTAGTAGAGAGATCTGTGCTTTTCGACCAGTCGTTAAACTGAAGCTGCATCTCTTTAAAAGTCAAGGGCTCAGCGCTCGTTGGCTTGATAAATTTCTGAGCACTCAGCTGCACAACAAAAAGCAGGAGGAATAAGGGAAGTAGTTTTTTCATTTCGCAGCGATTGGATGGGGAATATAAATTTACAAAAAAATCATAACATAAGTGCCGACTTTAAGTCTGCGTGTATGTTATGATTAGCTCCTATATTTGCAATCCCGATATGAAAATTTTAGGCGCAGTTTTTTACCGTTACCTGTGGGTTGTTTTTAATATTTTTCTCGCGTATTTCTATCGCTACTCGAGAAAAAATCAAACAACCGGAATGGAAAATGTTCCGAACGACCGTCCTGTTCTGTTGTGCAGCAATCATGCGAATGCTTTTATGGATGCGCTCATGCTTGGCTGCACGGTTGGCCGTCGCACCTGGTTTCTCGCGCGTTCAGATGTATTCCGGAAAAAAATGCTGGCGAATTTTTTAAGCTTTGTCGGCATTATTCCTATTTATCGTTTGCTGGAAGGCGCGGAAAACCTTTCGAAGAATGATGAGACGTTTGAGAAATGTACCGCCATGCTCGAGGAGAATAAAGCAATCATGATCTTTTCGGAAGGACTTTGCATCCAGGAACGAAGACTGAGAAAGCTGAAAAAAGGTACTGCGCGCATCGCTTTTTCATCGGAAGAAAAAAACGATTTCAAATTAAACCTTGCGATTGTTCCGGTGGGAATGAATTATTCGGCGACACCGTGGAAATTCCGCAAAGGACTGCACATCCGTTTTGGCAAGCCGATAGCAGTAAAAGATTACGAAGAGCTTTATAGAAAAGATAAAGCGCGCGCGATAAATTTATTTACCAAAGAGCTGGAAGAACGGATGGCCGCCGAGCTCATCATTATCGATAATAAAGATAATGATGCACTCGTGACGCAGCTGGAAGAAATGTTTATACCGGAATGGGCCGGACGCGAAGGAATTAATCCGCACAACCAGAAAAGGACACATCGTTTTACGCAGCAGATCACGCATTTTCTGAAAGAGGAGGAAAAAGAAAATCCGGGGCGTATAAAATCGTTGCGTGAAAAAGCAGCGGAGTATTTCGCGAAAATAAAATCGCTTAATGTGCGTGAGTGGGTGGTGCGGAAAAAGGAAGCGGGAAAAGTAACATGGGCCGGTGTGATTTTCAATTATTTTATTTTCCTCTTGTTTTCACCTGCCTGGCTTTTTGGGGTGATCACGAATTATATTCCGTATAAAATCCCTTCGGTGATTGCGGATAAAATTGTGAAGCACATCGAATGGCATGCGTCGATAAACGCTACGATGGGGGTTTTTCTGTGGCAGATCTATTGGCTGCTGCAAAGCCTTGTTGTAGCACTTGTATTCCGCGACTGGATCATGCTCTGGTCGTTCATGCTTGCTGTTCCGCTTGCAGGACTTATTGCTCAGGAGCTGTATTTGCTGCTGAAAAAAACAAATGGCTCGCGACGGTTTTTAACGGCGGAAAAAAGCGCGGTGGAAGAGCTGGTGAAAACGAGAAAGGAGATTGTGGCGGAAGTGGAGATGCTGAGAAGAAATGTGCAGATTACTGATGTGCAGATTAATAATTGAAAAATAAGGGCCGGCATAGAGTTGCTTTAAAAACTTTGTGCCTTGGCGGCAAACCTCCTTGTCGGGAACTCGTCGTTCAGTTTTCTCCGTCTCTCCGGATTATGCGATAGCTATCGGAAGTGAAAATTAATAATTGAAAAGTTATTAAATTACCGACATTACCGCCCAGACCACTGCTGCACTGACTGCAATTCCGATTGCTAACGGTATCCAGAAAGATCTTTTTCTGTAAGCGGCATCCGCTCCGATATATTTATTCCAGAAAAAATATTCCATCAGGTAGGCTCCGGCAAAATTAAGAATGATGCCTAATCCGTTCATTTGAATTTTGCTTCCCAGCAACACCATCGAAAAAGTAAAAAGGACGCCGAAAATAATTACTTCGATCACGCCTTTTTTTGCGGGGCTCCTGGAAAGATTCATCGCCATGAGAATGGAGCCGAATAAAACGCTGAAAAGAACTGAAAAGATCCGGATGACCTGCATGGAATAATATTCCGGGGCATCCTGGTCTGCTACAGGCGGCGTTACATTCCAAACCTCTTTATCCTTACTTTTTATTTCTTCCTCTTTTACTTCAATATCCTTGCGGATCGTCAGGAGCTCTTCTTCAGAAAACACGCGCCCTCTTTTTTGCAATTCAGCAATCGCCGCCTCAACAATTTCAGGAATGTATTTGTAACGATTGACAATATATTCATTCAACGATTGTTCAGACAATACCGCAACTTTCTCACTATAGTTTTCCATAAAAATTGAAGCCGTTAATTTATCCTACATCGCTGGCATGAAACATTATCAGATTAACTCATTAGCCCATTATTCTAATCCTTCACCCGATTCATTCCCATCGATTTTACCATCCAGTCTGCAAGCGGTTTTTCTGCCGGGCGATTTTTCAAATTCAAATACCAGCCGATCTTTTTCAGCACGGGAACCTTATGTGTTTCTACGAATTCAATCAATGTTCCGTCCGGATCTTCGATGTAGGAAAAATGTCCCGCGGCTTCACCCATGTCAAAGCTGTTTGCGCTGTCGACAGTGAACGGATGTCCTTTTGATTCGCACAGCGCCTGCATTTCTTTCATGCCGATAATGTCGAAGCACATATGTATAAATCCGCGATCGCCCCACCAGCGGTTTTCGAAAATTTTACGCGGCGTTTTATTTTTCACCTCGATCAATTCGATCATGCTGGAGCCGAGCAATCGTGAAAATGCTCCTGCGCGCGGCTTCGAATGTTTCAATAAAACACGACGCACCTCCGAAGTTCCGCCGGGTAAATTTGCGAGGTCGCCGAATGTTCCGCTTTTGTCGTAGACCACAGTGTCGTAACCGAGGATTTCTCCGTAGAATTTTTTCGATTTTTCAAGATCCGTCACACCAAGCATCGCGCCTGCCGGACCACCTGTCAATTGTTTTCCTTTACCGAACCAATCGGTGCCCGGAACGATCTGAAAAATATTTCCCCATGGATCGCGCACGAAAAAAGTCGGACTTCCATCGGGAGAAGTGGTGAGCTCGCCAAGTAGTTGTGCTTTGCCTTCACCTGTCATTTGACCAGAATCGCCGCCAGCCCGAGTCCCGACTTGATTGTCGGGAACAGCAAAGCGACTCTTTAAAAACGCATAAGAACCTTTTACATCCGACGATTTCATGCGCGTCACAAAATGTCCGATATCGCCCAGCTGAATTTCAAATCCAACCGGAACAGGCACGCGCGAGGTATATTGCCAGATTTCAAATCCGCCGCCGCCTTTCATATTCAAGGCAAGAATGGCGTGACGTGAATGACCTTTTCCGCCGGTGTAAGGCAGCATTAAATTCGCTTCCGCCGCCTCTTCGAACACAGGAATGTCCATTCCGAAATTCTGACGATACCATTTGAATGCCGCGTGCACATCAGGAATGCCGATGCCGATTTGCTGAATGCCGGAGATAACAGGTTTGCTCATGAATGAATAATTGATAATTAATAATGTGCAGATTAATAATTGACGTGTCGGGAAACTGATACGGCATCTTTTTGCAACAAAAATGTTTGCACGAAGTTACCAAGGTCAGTTATTAATCTGCACATTATTAATTGAGTGTGCGAAATTAAGGCTTAGTAATGAGATTTAAGAAGATGTTTTTAAATCTTCCTTGATTCAATGCGGAGAATTTATTACACCCAGGCGATGCTAATCCTTACATTAGCAGTATCTAAATCTCCGCTTATGACATTCAAAGGAAAAACAGTTTTTATCACCGGCGGCTCACGCGGTATCGGGAAAGCAATTGCGCTGAAGCTGGCTGCTGACGGAGCAAATATTATCATCGCCGCGAAAACCACGGAAGTGAATCCGCGCCTGGAAGGAACTATTTTTTCCGCTGCCGAAGAAATTGAAAAAGCAGGAGGGAAGTGCCTCCCGGTGAAATGCGACATCCGCGAAGAAGAGCAGGTGGTTGCTGCTGTTGCTGCTGCCGTTGAAAAATTCGGTGGCATCGATATCCTCATCAATAATGCAAGCGCTATTAATCTTTCGCCGGCCTCTATTCTTGCTGCCAAACAATATGATTTAATGCAGGATATAAATTCACGCGGAACCTATCTTGTTTCCCGTCATTGTATCCCGCATCTGAAAAAATCATCCTCGGCACACATTCTTACGCTCTCGCCACCGCTCAGTCTCGATCCAAAATGGTTCTCTCATTTCGCTCCGTATACGCTGAGCAAATTCGGAATGAGCATTATCACTTTCGGCTTGTCGCAGGAATTAAAAAAAGATAATATCTGCGCAAATTCACTCTGGCCGCGAACCACCATTGCAACCGCGGCGGTCCAAAATATTCTCGGCGGTGAGGAAATGATGAAAAAATCCCGCAAGCCCGAAATTTTAGCAGACGCGGCCTCTTTTATTCTGAGCGGCAGAGATTCAGGAAACTTTTTTATCGATGATGAAGTGCTCGCCAAGAATGGAATTACTGATCTTTCGCATTATGCCGTAACGCCCGGTGGAGAGTTGATGGATGATATTTTCCTGTAAAGAAGAGGGAAATTAGAAATTAGGAAAAAAATAATGACCAATTACCTTATTACCAATTACCAATGGGAAGAGACTCAAAACTTTTTTCATTGGTAATTGGTAATTCTTTCAGGTAATTGGTCATTATTTTTTTCCTCCTTTTTATCTTCCATTGATCCGTCGTAAAAGAACGCAAAAGTTGGAATTTTTGTCCGCCTGATTTTTTATTTATATGAATCAAGGAGATGCAGCATTCATTATCAGCATAACTGTTATTTGCATAAGCAGCCAAAAGAGTGTTATCCATTGATAATACTGGTGGCAGGCAGGGATCGTCAAACGAAGATGGAATTTCATACCACATGTTTGAATTTTTATCGATCAGGAATAATGCGCCGGTTTCATTATGTCCGTCTATGTGCGTAACAGCATGCATTCCCAGCGCGCGGTAATAGCCTTCGTAATAAGCGAATTTTGAATAATCATTCGTGTCGCACGGGAATAAGAACGCCGAATCTTTTGTAAGCACGTAGAAGTTGGTGTCTGTGCGGATCAAATGCCGTTTGAAATCCCGGTCAGGTTTTGTGCGATATGTTTTTTTGCACGCCGCATATTCCAACGGGCCGATTGTATCAAATTTTAAAAGAAATTCATCCGTCGTATCAGAAGAATAAAGATAATTCGGATACGACTTAGCGATTTTAGTTTGGTCAATTGTTTTGCAGGAAAAACCAACGAAAGCAATAGACAGAAAAGAAAGAAGAAATTTCATAAGCTACATTTCACCACTAAAACTATTCAAATGGAGCTATAAAAAAATCCAAAATCAACAACTGTAACAAAACCCGTTATATCTGTAGATTTCAGCACAATAACCCACACCTGAGAATTTAGAATCTTCAAATTTCAAATCCAGAATTGGTAATTGGTAATCCGGTAATTGGTAATTACCCCTATTGGTAATTAGTAATCATCTGTAATCTGTAATCCTGTAATCTGTAATCATTCCCATTGGTAATTGGTAATTGGTAATCCGGTAATTGGTAATTATTTTTTTTACCCAAGATATTTCCCCACAATCGGCATCCTTCTTCCACTGCCAAAAGCCTTCGGAGAAACCCGCAGCACCGGCGCCATCTGGGCACGTTTCCATTCATTGCTGTTCACCATTTTCAGGATACGGTCAACAAGCGCTTTGTCGAATCCCATCTCCACCAATTCTTTCGGACCTTTCCTGTTTTCAATGTATTCATACAGCACTTTGTCGAGCACCGGATATTCAGGAAGCGAATCGCTGTCTTTCTGGCCCGGACGTAATTCAGCAGAAGGCGGCTTGGTGAGAATATTGGAAGGAATAATTTCTTTATCACGGTTAATGAAACGGCACAATTCAAATACCTGCATTTTATACACATCACCCAGCACCGCAATTCCACCGCACATATCGCCATACAATGTTCCGTAACCGACTGCCGCCTCGCTTTTATTTGTAGTGTTCAATAAAATGTAACCGCATTTATTCGCGATGCCCATCAGGATCACTGCGCGCAACCTTGCCTGTATATTTTCTTCCGCAACATTAAACGGCGCATCTTTAAAAACCGGCGACAATGTTCTTCGCATCGTCTCAAAACTTTCTCTTATCGGAATGATCTCGTACGCGCAATCCAGGTTTTTACAAAGTGCGATAGAATCATCCACCGAATGCCCCGAAGAATATTCCGACGGCATGAGCACCGATAAAACATTTTCTTTCCCCAACGCTTTCACTGCCAAAACCAACACCAGCGCCGAATCAATTCCACCCGATAAACCAAGGATTGCTTTCGTAAATCCCATCTTCGCGAAATAATCTTTTATGCCGAGGATTAAAGCAGATTCAATCAATGCAATTTCCTTGGTGCCTTGGTGTCTTGGTGGCGAAACAAAATTTTGCAGGGAATCTGTATCTACAATTTTGAAATCTTCTTCAAAATAATTCAGCTCCTCCACAATTTCACCCTTTGCATTCAGCACCATCGAGCCGCCATCAAAAATTATTTCCGTCTGCGCACCCACATGCTGAATATAGATCAGCGGCATTTTATATTTCTCCACATTCCTTTTTAAAACCGTACGCCGCATTTCCGCGTGCCGGTAATTAAAAGGAGACGCCGCAATATTAATCATCAGCTCCGGCGATTGTTTGATCAATTCTTCCATCGGCCATTGCGTGTACATCAGGTCTTCTTCAATATCCCAGAGATCTTCGCAAACCGTCAGCGCTATTTTTTTTCCGGCTTGCCCCTTCGGGGCGATCTCTGCCACATGAAATTCTTTTGCCGGCTCGAAATAACGGTATTCATCAAACACATCGTAATTAGGAAGCAATCCTTTATGATGCACGCTTTTTATCTTCCCGTTTTCCAGCACATACGCCGCGTTGAACAATCCTTTGCCCTCCACCTTCGGATTAATAGCCGGAGCGCCCAAGATCGCAGCAATTCCGTTGCATGCCGCAGCAATCTCATTCACAGCTGCAAGACAACGCGCAATAAAATCAGGGAATTCCAGGAAATCTTTTGGAGGATAGCCACACACGCTTAATTCCGAAAACACAACCAGATCAGCGCCTTCGTTTTTCGCGCGCACGATATTCGCTTTGATCTTCTCCGTATTCGAAGCAAAATTTCCGATGTGAAAATTCAATTGAGCGAGCGCGATCTTCATATTACAAAAGTAAGGAGTAATTAAGATTGCGCATAAAAAAAACGACCGGCTGATTCAGCCGGTCGTTCCAATACTATTTTAATTACTATTTGTCATCCTGATAATTCAGAACGACTAAAACAACACTCCAAACGAAAGTGCAAATCCGCTTGCACGGGCACTCTGTTTTGTCACATCATAATTATTTGATTTCGACCTGAACAGGAATTCAGAATCAGATTGAACGACATTGGAAAAGCCATTATAAAAATTGATACCAAACACCAGCGATGTGGATCCTGCAAGGTTCCATTCCGCGCCACCGCCAATATTCAGGGCAAACATCATCAGGTTCATGTCTTTTGTGTTCAGAATATCATTGTTGCTTGTGGAGCCGCCTGTTTTTACTGAACGTACAGCATCGTTTGTACGGCTTTTCATACGAAGCGAAGTGTTGATGCCGAACATTCCGAAATAAGTAAGGGCGCCTATTTCAGGCGTTTTCAGCTTCAATGTGAAAGGAAGTGTTACATACGTAGTATTGTAAACACGGCTGTTAAGCTGGTAAAGCACCGAAGAAGTTGTATCAGCCTGAGCCCTTGTTTCAAATTCGCTGTCCTTCGATAAATAGTAATAAGTAGTATCAAGGAAATTTAATTTTCCTCCGAAATAATCGACCTGGAAGCCGGTAGCAATCGAGGCAACTTTATTCAGCCTGAATTCCATGATAAGGCCATAACCGCCTTTTGCCGAAACACCATCGCTGGTATATTTCTTTTTATCCTCAGGCTTATACCAGGTAAGCATACCGGTAGCTTTAAGTCCGAAACGGAAATTTTTAATGTTATTTTCTTCTTGAGCTAATGCCCATTTGCCGCTCATTGCGAGGACGAGGAAAAGTAAGATTACCTTTTTCATACTTTTGATGTGGTTTTAAACGTTGGAACAATATTACGATAATTTTGAAAGCTATGAAACGTGTGAGGTTCTTTGTCATCATTGCGATACTGATTTTCGGCTCATGCAAAAACGACAAATTAGACGTCGACGTATCGGCAATTTCCGTGCCGCAGGTAAAAATCATGCGTTTCGACAAAGCATTTTTCGCGCTCGATACAACGCAGATGGCCAGATCGCTCGAGCAGCTTCACGTTGAATATGGCAATTTTGCCGACGGTTACATCAATAACATCATCTGCAGTGCAGCACCCGACAGCATCGGCTGCGATTACGCCATCCGCGATTTTATTTTTAACCGAGCAGTCGGAATGCGGGATGTTTACCTCGAATGCAGCAAAGTTTTCCCCGACAGCCTCACCGCTCTCGAAGACCAGCTTACCGATGCTTACAGGCATTTCCGTTATTATTTTCCTGAAAGAAAGCTGCCGCGCGTAATCAATGCCACCATGACCGGCTTCAATTACAATGTCTTTAATATAGAGGGCGATTACGGAATAGGTTTAGAATATTATCTCGGAGCAGACAATACCTACTACGATGCCCTGCCCGATCGCTGGCCCGCATACCGCCGCCGCGTCAGCTCCAAAGAATATATGGCGGCTGGTTTTATCAAAGGGTGGCTCATGATCGAATTTCCGTATCAACCAGCCCGGGCCGATCTCATCAATAAAATGATCTACGAAGGAAAACTCCTTTACCTGCAGAAAGCACTCCTTCGCAATACCCCCGATAGCATTATCACCGGCTATTCGCAGGCTAAGCTCGACTGGGCCGCTGAAAATGAATTTAAAATGTGGGCTACCATGATCGGCCAGAGTAAAATCTATTCAGAACGGGGTGAGGATATTAACCATTTCACCGAAGACGGCTCTTTTACACCCGGCCTGCCCAAAGATTCACCCGGCAAAGCAGGAAACTGGATCGGATTACGAATCGTCGAAGCCTTCATGGCCAAAAATCCGGATACCACCATCGCGCAGTTAATGAGCATCAACGATGGCGCAATCATTTTAAACAGGTCAAGGTATAAACCAAAAAATTAGGGCGTGTCCCATGGGGTCAGGCTATCCGTTACAAGTCCTCCCATGAAGTACGCGCTGCGCTTGACTTCATGGTCCGGGCTTTTCACTGCTATCCTTCACGCAAAAAAGGGAAAAAAGGGACACGACAAAAAAAAGGACACGAGCATCGTGTCGCAACAACACAAAAGGGGACACGAGCATCGTGTCGCAACAACAACACAAAAGGGGACACGAGCAACAAACTAAAAACCTAACCTCCGAACTAATCCCGATAGCTATCGGGAACAAACTCCTCACTACTTTTACCCCATGAGAAAAGCAACCATCAACTTCACCATCACGCTCGACGAAAATAACCTGCCCGAAGCAATCCAATGGAACGCCAGCGACTCCAAAGACGGCGGCAGCTGCAAAGCCATCATGCTCGCCATGTGGGACGAAAATGAGAAAAATACCATGCGTATCGACCTGTGGACCAAGGATATGCCTGTCGACGATATGAAGCGCTTCTTCCACCAGAACCTCGTCACCATGTCCGATACACTTCAGCGTGCCACCAACGAAGAAAAAATAGCCGGCGATATGCGCGATTTCGGGGCCTATTTTGCCGAAAAAATGGGCCTCGTCGACCCTGCATAAGCACCAATTAGCCATTAGAATTTTTTTGTCCCGGAAATTGTTATATTTTAGTGTCGGCCCGCATACTACCGAATTACGACCTATGAAACAAAAGTACCCCCTACTGGCTGTTCTGTTTACACTTGCCACAACCGCAAGTCTTCAGGCACAGATCTTTTATTCCAACGGCGCAACAGTTCATGTTACCACAGGCGGAATATTGCATTGCAACGGCGGCTTAACGCTCGACAATACATCTGCATTTACCAACGACGGCGCAACCAACGTCACCAAAAACTCCACGCTGCTCCTCAACGGAACTATGACCATCAACAGTGGCTCATCAAGTGGAAACGGGTATTACCGCGTAGAGCAGGACTGGATCAATAATTCGGTTTTCGTCGGCGGCACAAGCACAGTGGAGTTGTATGGAAATACACAGCAATTTATCACCAGCGCCAATGGCACAATCACTACTTTTCATAATCTTACGCTTACCGGAACAGGCGCAGCCAACAACCGCAAAAAAACATTGCAGCTTGTTAATGCCATGACAGATGCAGCAGGCGGAGTGCTCGATATCGGCGACCGCGAGCTCGAAACACAAACCAATTCCTTTTTCGTCAATGATGTGGCAACTGCAGCGGTAATCAACCTGCAGGTTCCGGGATCCGAAGGATTTGTCAGCAGCCAGGCTCCCGGTGTTTTATCACGCGCAACATCAGGTGCAGGAAACTACCTTTTTCCTGTCGGATCCAGCGTTGGAACCACACGCTACCGCCCAGCCGAAATTTCTCCGAACACCGGAAGCACAGTCGATGTTTACACAGCGCGTTTCGTCAATAACGATCCGAACGTTGACGGGTACAACCGTTCTACAAACGACGGCTTGATGTGTAATGCAAACCCTCTTTTTTATCACGCCATTCTTCGTCCCGCGGGTACAGATCCTGCTGATGTGAAAGTATATTACATTCCTGCATCAGACGGCGCGTGGAGCGGTATTTCTCATTGGAGAACAACCAATGTGATGTGGAATGACATCGCAGCTTCCGCAACAGGAACCTCAGGTATTTTCACCACGCGTGCACGCAATGCATGGGGCTTTGTAAATCCCGGCGATCCATATGTGCTTACAGAGCTTAGCCCGAACGCACCGACTATCGTTTGCCCTACCTTCTGCGAAAATACCAATGGCAATCTTTTCGTTGCAACAGGTGGAACAAATTATACATGGACAATTCCCGGCAATGGAACAATCAGCGGCGGCCAGGGAACAGATTCACTTTATGTTGACTGGACCACAGGCGCCAATGCGGTAAGTGTTGTTGTAAACGGTTCAACCCCGGGATGTACATCCGTTCCGGCAACCTGCACACCAACAGTAAACCCGAATCCGACAGCCAATTTTGTTACAGATACAACCGGCGCAGGTCCGTGGGCCAGCACTATAGATTTTATCAGCAACAGTACTGGTGGAACTGCTCCATATACATGGACATGGGATTTTGGTAACGGACAATCATCTTCTTCACAAAACCCAAGCAATACCTTTACAGGAGCCGGAACGTACACTGTAACGCTTGTCACAACAGATGCAAACGGATGTGTGGATTCAGTTCAGTCGATTGTTACAACGCTTGAAGGGATTATTATCCCGAACGTATTTTCTCCGAACGGCGATGGTACAAACGACGAATTCTACATTCCTAATTCAGGTTTGAAAGAATACCAGATTGAAATCTTCGATCGTTGGGGAGTGAAAATTTTCGAATCAACAGCGCCGGCAATTCACTGGGACGGGCGCTCCACATCGGGCGGCATCTGCACCGACGGAACATATTACTTCATCCTTCACGCCATCACCGACACACGCGATTACAGCACCACAGGCTTTATCACGCTCATCGGTGTGGGTAACAAATAAAAAAAATAAATAACAGGTCCCGCTGCGTAATTTCGTGGCGGGATTTTTTATTGGCAACGATTTGGTTTTCCGTCGTCTTATCATCAAAGCAGTTTCTTTGTGACTTCGTGGCTTGGTGGCGAACCTTCCTGCGATGAGAATGTTCTTTCAATCGGGTTTTGCCACCATGGCACCAAGTCACAAAGAAAAATAAAACAGAATTTAATCGTCAAATTTCAGTGTATGCGCATTTTTTTATTCTTTGTTTTATTTGTCACCGGAAGCCAAAATCTTTCTGCCCGTAAAATCGACCTTAACGTTCTCAAAAATATCACCGGAACAAAATGGGAGCTGACCGGAGAGAAAAAATTCGACAGGCTTTTTCCAAAAACCAATAAAACACCGCTTCAGCAACAACTTACATTTACCACCGGCAGCATACTTTTCGATTCCGACGATCAGCATTACGAATGCACTTACACACTGAAGAAAAACAAGGAATTCTGGCTCTACTGCACCCAGCCGGATCAATACATTTACAAGATCCATTCACTCAGCAGCGCAGTGCTGGTAATGGATATGCTGGTAAAAACAAAAGATGGTAAATACACCAGGAAAAAGCGGATGACGTTTATCAGGAAGAAATGAGTGTGTGAATTACGAACAACAACGATAGATTCGTAACTATTAGTACCAATTCGTACTTTAGCTATTCAGCTGATCATAAATTTTATTCGTCTCCGCAATAAACCCCAGCACTTCCGCTTTTCCTTTTTTCTTTTCAGCGGAAGTAAGAAAATGCAAAGGAAATTCTTCCCACTCTTGCAGCATTTCTTTTTTATAAGCCGCAATAGATTTCGGTAATTGAATAGAAGAGAGCTTATCGCATTTGGTAAAGCAGATCGCAAAAGCAATTCCTGCAGACGCAAGGCTTTCCATAAATTCAAGATCAAGCCGCTGCGGTTTTATACGGGCATCCACCAGCACAAATACACACATGAGATTTTTTCTTCCAAGAATATAACGGCTGATCATCTGGTTGAACTGCGCACGTTTTACCTGTGAAACTTTCGCATAGCCATAACCCGGAAGATCCACGAGATACCAGTTATCATTTACCATGTAATGATTGATGATCTGCGTTTTTCCGGGAGTAGAAGAAATACGCGCCAACCCGTTTATGCCGCAAAGCATATTGATGAGCGAAGATTTCCCAACGTTCGAACGTCCGATGAACGCATACTCTGCACGATCGGCCGGCGGACAATCTTCAATTTTTGCATTGCTGCTGATGTAAACTGCTGAACGGATTTTCACGTAAAATTTCGGGTAAGGAAAAATAAACAGAAGAAATTATTTCTTTCTGCCGGTGTAAGAATTAATATGCCGCTCTTTTTTCGTCGGGTAAATATCTTTGATCGTTACCATAATCCCGGTTTCATCCACATCGCCGAATTCAGTATTCACCGAAGTTCCGAAATTGCGCATAGTAGCGCTCAGGTTCATATAGGAATTAACCAGCGGAGGAATGTTTTCTCCGAGCTCGCGCACTTTTTTGTTCAGCAGGTGATGTCCTTCTTTGTAAGGCAGATCTCCGAGCTCCTGCTCCAGCGCTGTGATATCTGTTTCCAGCTTCACCGGAAAATGCGGCGTCACCAGGTTTTCTTTGTCGGGAAAATAATGGTTCATGAAATGCAGAATGTAATCGCGTGCCTGCACATCGAAGTGGCGGTACATCGTTACCTTCCCGAAAAAATAATTCATATCAGGATTATCCACCACAAGCGCGCCCAAGCCATCCCAGAGATTATCCAAAGAAAAAAGTCCTTTGCGGTTATTCGCCGAAGGCTGGTAGGCCGGCTGCACAAAAGATCTTCCCAGTTCAATAGTCAGCGGAAGATATTCTTTTTTGAATTTTTCACTGAAGGTAAAAAGCTCCGTCGTCGCGAGATGATAATTCCCGTCAGCCGATTTTGAATCTGCACAACGGATAAAACGATAGCCGCCCACAATTTCTTTGTCTTCCTGATTCCAGACAATAAGCTGCTTGTAGCAATTTTCACACGTGTCCAAATCATCCAGATCGCTTTCCTTATCGGTACCGCCACCGGCAGCACGGAAAGTCAATTCACGCAATCTGCCAATCTCAAGAAGCGTGTTCGGCCCATTATGCTGATCGATAATATAGATCTGATTTTCCCCTTTGTTTGTTTCGCGCACATACGTATCGGAATTGAGCTCCTGATGGAGCAATTCACGTGCGACTGGAGGAATAACGGGTTGCATCATAAGCGCTGGTTACAGCGGTTTTTTGCCGTGTTACTTTTCAGAAAACGGACCGGCTTGTCCTTCTCCCAGCGCATACACATGTTGTTTCATCAGCCCCGCGAATTCACGCGGCGATTTCTGCTGATCAAAAACAGAAGGATGAACTGGTTTTCCAAAGGTAATGGTTATTGTTTTATGCTGCTGCTTATACATTTCATTCACCAGGTAAAACATTTCAATATTCGCCTTAATGCCCAGCCGCTTTCTCCAAAGTGAAAGATTGTAAAAAAAAGCTGAATTTTTCCCGTCAATATAGGTGGGAACAATGACTTTATCATATTGAATCGCTTTGGTAATAAAGCTTTTCTTCCATTCCAGGTCCATCACTTTCCCTTCCTGCTTACGGGAAACAAGTCCCGCCGGGAAAATCAAAACCGCATTTTCCGATCCGTAAGATTCCTCTATCCTTGCACTCGCCGATTGGGATCCGTGCTTGTTCACCGGAATAAAAAGCTCATCCATTGTTCCGAGCGTGAATAAAATATCATTGACAAGGAATTGAATATCCTCTCTTTTTTTCGCGACCGCTTCCATGAGCGCCAACCCGTCAAATCCACCGAGCGGGTGATTTGAAGCAACGATAAATCCACCTTTTTCCGGAATATTCTCCAGGCCTTTCGCGATAATTTTTGTGTCGAATTCGCGCAGCACGGTATGAACAAAATCAAGCTTTCTCAAATGACCATGCGCTGCCATAAACGAGTTTACATCGCCCTCATGCAAGATGCGTTTGATGTAACGCAGCAGGAAACCGGGCATCCATTTAAGCAAGCGGGGATTTTTTTCCCGGATGACTTTTTCAATATCAACGAATTTTTTTTCCTGCGCCATAAGCTGAGACAAAATTAGCTTGGATTTTTCACATTACAGCCAGAACAAAATGTGAATTTGTATGAGTTTTTTAATTACTTGTTTTATCAATAAAAACTTACTCTTTAAGGTTAAAAATTTCACTTTTGCAATTTCTGCCAATTCGGGTAAACAGCTGAGCACATTATTCTTTCCTGATTTTTATTGTCTATCCAATTTCATTGGTAAAAATGAACTAAAACACAAACTGCAACCAGGTGTTTCAGCTTAATTCCGGACTTTTTTCCTTGAGTTCATCAACATGCAATTAACAATCACTTTTTTTACCCCTTCCCACTTTTAGCTTTTTGCATTTCATTGGTCAGTCTCAATGTTTACAGGGCTTTCAGGAACATGTTAAGGCGGAAAGCTTTCGCTTTCTAAGTTGAAGTGGGCAAGTTATTAACAAAAGTGGGGTTTTGTGGGAAATAGTGGGAATCATTCAATACTTTTACGCTTCAGAAGCAATTCCAAATGAACAGTCTGATCGGTGTATATGAATGCAGTATTGACGCGAAGGGGCGATTGCTTCTGCCCGTGGCATTCAAAAAGCAGCTGCAGGCTATATTGAAAAAAGGGTTTGTTGTCAAACGCAGCGTGTTCCATAAATGCCTCGAGATTTATCCGACAAGCGAATGGAACATATTGGTGAAAGACGTGAACAAGCTGAATCGCTTCAAGAAAAAAAATGTTGACTTCATCCGAATGTTTAATGCCGGTGTGAAGCCTGTTGAGCTCGATGCAACCGGGCGTATCCTTCTCCCGAAAGACCTTGTGACATTCGCAGGTATTTCAAAAAATATCGTCATGTCTGCTGCGGTGAACATGATCGAGATCTGGGACAAGGACCGTTACGAGCAAACGATCAATGATCCTTCTGTGGATTTCGGTTCACTTGCGGAGGATGTAATGGGCAGCATGGGTAATAAGGGCGAGGATGTCGACCTACCATAATCCCGTTCTTTTACATGAGAGCCTGGAAGGTTTAGCTATCCGGCCAGATGGAACATATGTTGATGTGACATTTGGCGGCGGCGGACATTCACGCGCGATACTTGCGCAGCTCGGAGAAAAAGGCAGACTGATTGCTTTCGATCAGGATGAAGACGCAGTTGCAAACGCAATCAATGATCCGCGCTTCATTCTCGTCAGGCAGAACTTCAGGTTTCTGAAAAATTTTCTTCGTCTGCACAACGCAATTCCGGTTGATGGAATTCTCGCTGACTTAGGAATTTCTTCGCACCAGATCGACGAGCCCGGAAGAGGATTTTCTACCCGCTTC
The DNA here is from genome assembly GCA_030855855.1 of Bacteroidota bacterium. GTDB lineage: Bacteria > Bacteroidota > Bacteroidia > Palsa-965 > Palsa-965. The sequence continues at coordinate 16,837 of JALYQL010000034.1, forward strand.
GATGGTCCGCTGGATATGCGGATGAATCGTTCCGCTTCAATGGATGCTGAAGAAGTATTGAATACTTACGATGAGCGCCAGCTGCGAAACATTTTCAGGGAATTCGGCGATATCGAAAATGCGGGTAAGCTTTCAAAAGCAATTCTCTCCGCACGCGAAGAAACTTCAATCAAGTCGATTGCTGAATTGAAAGAAGCAATCGCAAGCTGTGTTCCCCGCGGAAAAGAATTTCAATACCTCGCGAAAGTTTTCCAGGCGCTGAGAATTGAGATCAACGGAGAAATGGAAGCGCTGAAACAATTGTTGCTGCAGTCGGTGGAAGTGCTCAAGCCCGAAGGCAGAATGGTGGTGATCGCGTATCACTCGCTCGAAGACAGGCTGGTGAAAAATTTTTTCCGCTCAGGGAATTTAGAAGGAGAAACGGAAAAAGATTTTTTTGGAAACCTGGTCAGGTCAATGGAGCCGGTGAACAGAAAGCCGATCACGCCGGGCGAAAAAGAATTAGAAGAAAATAATCGTGCACGAAGCGCGAAGTTGAGAATAGCAGAGAGATCTGCAGGAATAAACGGTCCGGAAGGTCCGCTGAAATGACGAAAAACGCAATTAAGGAAGTACCGAAACCTACAGCGGAACCGAAGCGAAAAAGCAGCGGAGGGAACATCGTCACCCGTAATGTAAGCTCTGTTCTCACCGGCGCATTTCTCTCCAAAGAACGCGCGGTCAAAGCGCTCCCTTTTATTTTCTTCCTCACGTTCGTGTTTTTGCTCTACATCGCGAATGGATATTACGCGGAAGGACAGATCCGGCAGCAGAATAAGCTCACGAATGAATTAAAAGAATTGCGTTCCGAATTTATTATTTCAAAATCGGAGCTCAGTGATCTAAGCAAACAATCAGAAGTCGCGAAACGTCTTGAACTACTTGGTGTAAAAGAATCAGTAGAGCCGCCAAGAAAAATAATAGTGAATTCGAAAATTAAACCTGCCAACTGATAGTGGAAGAACAAAAAGCCATACTGAAACGCGTGTACCTCGTGTACATTCTTTGCTGCGTGTTTGCGATGGCGGTACTTGCCCGTGTGTTCTACATTCAGACCGTTCAGAAAGAACATTGGGCCGCAGAAGCGAAAGATTTTATGGAGAAAGAGCAATATATCGAAGCCCTTCGCGGAAATATTTTTGCTTACGATGGTTCGCTGCTTGCAACTTCTCTTCCCTATTATGAAGTCGCCATTGATCCGCTCGCAAATCCCGCGATTGATGATAGTGAATTTGAAGACAGCGCAACAGATCTTTCAATAGGACTTGAAAGGGTTTTAGGTGAACATTCGGCACCTGAATACCGGAGCACGTTAATGAAAGCCCGCCGCCGTGGCTCACGTTATGAGCAATTGGCGCGTGATGTTTCTTATAAAGAATTACAGGAGCTCAAAAAACTTCCACTCTTTCGCGCAGGACATTTCAAAGGTGGATTTATGTACGTTCAGTCTAATCACCGTGAGCTTCCTTTCCGCATGCTCGCCGCACGAACGATTGGATACGTCAGCGATAGTGGAAAAGTAAAAGTTGGGCTGGAAGGCGCGTTTGATTCAGTGCTGACAGGTACGCGCGGAAAAAGACTGATGCAGAAAATTGCGGGTGGCGTATGGAAACCATTAAATGGTGATAATGAAATTGAGCCACAGCAGGGAAGGGATATTATTACAACCATTGATATCAACATCCAGGACGTTGCAGAAAATGCGTTGCGGAATACATTGATACAACACAATGCAAAATATGGCTGCGTGGTATTGATGGAAGTGAAAACCGGCGAGATTCGCGCGATTGCAAATCTTACACGCAGAGATTCCGGCGTGTATGTGGAAGATTATAATTACGCGATCGGTGATGCGCGCGAGCCCGGTTCAACATTCAAGCTTGCTTCATTGCTTGTAGGAATGGATCATGGATTAATAAATCTCAGCGATAAGCTTAATCTTGAAGGAGGGCAGCACCAGTTTTTCAATCGTGTCATGCACGATTCTCATACACCAAAAGAAAACATCGTAACTCTTGAAGAAGCTTTCTGGGAATCCTCCAACGTGGGTATTTCTAAAGCGATCAATTCTGCTTACGCTAAAAATCCCAGAAAATTTACAGATGGATTGCAGGCGTTACGTTTTGGTGAGCCGCTCGGAATTTCAATTCCCGGTGAAGGAAAATCACATATCCGCACATCAGGAGAAAAAGGATGGTCTGGTGTTTCTCTTCCATGGATTTCGATCGGTTACGAATCTACGATCACGCCTTTGCAAACGCTTACACTTTATAACGCTGTCGCAAATGATGGTGTAATGGTGAAGCCGATGTTTGTAAAAGAAGTTCGTGAAAAAGGAAAGACCATTAAAATATTTCCTCCTGAAATTTTAAATCCTGCAATTGCCAAACCGGAAACAATTAAGAAAGCGCAAAAGCTGCTTGAAGGTGTAGTGAAAAACGGAACAGCGAAAACACTTGCAAGTTCCATTTACCCGATCGCAGGAAAAACGGGAACGGCCCAGGTTGCTAATAATGGTATTTATGTAAAAGACGGCCAGAAAACAACTTACCAGGCTTCTTTCGTAGGATATTTTCCCGCAGATAATCCGAAATATTCCTGCATCGTGATTGTGAATGCACCTTCCGGCGACGTGTATTACGGAGGCGCAGTTGCCGGCCCGATTTTCAAAGCAATTGCTGATCGCGTTTTTGCAACCGAAATGGATATTCATAAACCTGTCAATGGACTTTCAAATCCGCTTACAGAAATTCCGGTGGTGAAAAATGGCTTAGGACTTCCAACGATGATCGCATTACATGGATTGTTTGTGGATGTTAAAACTGCCCCCGACTTCAACCAGGATGGCTATGTGACAATTCAGAGGGAAGAGAAAAACGTGCGCGCATCAAATAAAAATCCTGATCTGCAGCTCAGCAAAGGACTGATGCCAGACCTGTATGGAATGGCTGCGCCGGATGTTTTATTCCTGTTGGAAAATCGCGGTTACCGTGTGAAACTGAAGGGAAGCGGCGCTGTTAAAAGACAATCTGTTCCGGCAGGACAAATGATTTCTAAGAATACTGAAATACTCGTTGAATTGTCATTATGAAATTATTGCGCGACATATTATATAAAGCGGGACTTGTAGAAGTACAAGGCTCAACAAATGTTGCCATCACTTCGATGACTTTTGATTCGAGGAAGGTGGAGAAGGACAGCTTGTTCGTTGCAACTCGCGGCACTCAATCAGATGGCCACGATTTTATTGAAAAAGCAATTGCGCTTGGAGCCGCTGCAATTGTCTGCGAAGAATTTCCGGCAGTCATGCACGAGAAAATTTCTTACGCAAAAGTTTCTGACAGCTCTGCAGCGCTCGGCATCATGGCCGCGAATTTTTATGATAATCCTTCTGGTTCCATAAAGCTTGTTGGCGTTACCGGAACAAACGGAAAAACAACAACGGTGACTTTATTATTCCAGCTCTTCCGCGCAATGGGAAATAAAGCCGGAATGTTTACCACCGTGCGTAATATGATCAACAGTGAAGAAATTCCTTCTACGCACACCACCCCTGATGCTGTTGAATTAAATCGTTTGCTCAGGAAAATGGTCGACGCAGGATGCAAATACGCGTTCATGGAAGTCAGCTCGCATAGTGTGGTGCAACGCAGGATCGCAGGACTTTCATTCATCGGCGGCGTATTCACAAATCTTACGCACGATCATCTCGATTACCATAAAACGTTTGATGAATATATTAAAGCGAAAAAAGGATTTTTCGATCAGCTTCCATCTGAAGCATTCGCATTGGTAAATAAAGATGATAAGAACGGCAGCGTGATGGTGCAGAATACACGCGCGCTTAAACGGAGCTATTCTGTTTTAAGCGTAGGTGATTATAAATGCCGCATTCTTGAAAATCATTTCACCGGCCTGCAGCTCAACATTGACAGCACAGAAGTGTGGAGCAAGCTGATCGGAACTTTCAACGCTTACAATCTTCTTGCAGTGTACGCTACAGCAATGTTGCTTGGGCAGGATAAAATGAATGTGCTCACCACGCTCAGCACGCTTGGTTCTGTAGAAGGAAGATTTCAATATGTGCGCAACGACAGCGGTGTTACCGGCATTGTGGATTACGCACACACGCCCGATGCGTTGCAGAATGTATTGAAAACGATCCAGGATATCCGCACAGGAAACGAACAAGTGATCACAGTTGTAGGTTGCGGCGGCGATCGTGATACTACAAAACGACCTGTGATGGCAAACATCGCCTGCGAATTAAGCGATCGTGTGATCCTTACTTCTGATAATCCACGCTCCGAAGATCCGCAGGAAATTCTTGACCAGATGCTCAAAGGAGTGGAGAAGCACAGCAGCAAAAAAACATTGTCGATCGCCGATCGCAGGGAAGCTATCCGCACAGCAGTTGCGCTTGCACGTCCCGGAGATATTGTTTTGGTCGCCGGAAAAGGTCACGAAAAATACCAGGAAATAAAAGGAGTGAAACATCCTTTCGATGATATGGAAGTGCTCAAAGAAAATTTAAACAACGCTAACGTATAATCATGTTTTATTATCTCTTCGATTGGTTAGATAAAAATTACGATTTCCCCGGCGCCGGGGTGTTTCATTATATCTCTTTCCGTGCAGCGATGGCGATTTTCGTTTCGCTGATCATTACTATGGTTTTCGGGAAACGAATTATCCGCTTGCTTCATCGCATGCAGGTGGGCGAGTCGGTACGCGACCTTGGATTGGACGGGCAAAAACAAAAAGAAGGAACGCCAACTATGGGTGGATTGATTATTCTTTCCGCGATTGTAATTCCAACATTGCTTTTTGCGAAGCTGGAAAATGTATATATCATTTTAATGTTGGTTTCAACAGTGTGGCTCGGGGCTATCGGTTTTCTTGATGACTATATAAAAGTGTTTAAGAAAAATAAAGAAGGATTGCATGGAAAATTTAAAATTGTAGGACAGGTTGGTATTGGTCTGATTGTAGGATGTGTTCTTTATTTCAATCATAATGTCGCTGTCAAAGAAAAAATTTCTGATGCATCAAATCAGCAAATGCTTTCATTAAGCGGTGAGCCCGTGACATCAACGAGGCTTGCTGAATATGCGCAGAAAGACACACATTCTACAAAAACAACAATTCCGTTTGTAAAGAATAATGAATTCGACTATTCAGAATTGCTCGGCTTCCTTGGCGATAAAGCAAAAGACTGGGCGTGGCTCATCTTTATTCCGATCGTAATTTTTATTGTCACCGCAGTTTCGAATGGCGCGAATGTAACGGATGGAATTGACGGACTCGCATCAGGAACTTCCGCAATCATCGGTGTGGTGCTTGGAATTCTCGCGTACGTTTCCGGTAATACCATCTTCGCCGACTATCTCAATATTATGTACATCCCGGATTCCGGCGAGCTTGTAGTATTCATCGCCGCATTTGTCGGTGCGTGTGTCGGATTTCTCTGGTACAATTCTTTTCCCGCACAAGTCTTCATGGGTGATACAGGAAGTCTTGCGCTTGGTGGCATCATCGCTGTATTTGCAATCGCCATCCGTAAAGAATTGCTCATTCCGATTATCTGCGGCGTATTTCTCGTTGAAAATCTTTCTGTAATCCTGCAAGTAGCTGTATTTAAATACCGCAAGAAAAAATCAGGACTTGAATTTGCCAAAGCAAACCGTTTGTTCCTGATGGCGCCTTTGCATCATCATTTTCAGAAAAAAGGAATGCATGAATCAAAAATCGTGTTTCGCTTTTTGATCATCAGCATCATGCTTGGTGTATTGGCAATCGCAACATTAAAGCTCCGGTAATAAAAGATGAAACGGATCGTAATCATTGGCGGTGGAGAAAGTGGTGCAGGCGCGGCAATGCTGGCGAAACAAAAAGGGTTCGATGTCTTTGTAACTGACAAAGGCGCGATAAAAGAAAAGTACAAGAACGTTCTTTCAAATCTTGGAATTGAATGGGAAGAGAATCAACACACAGAAGAGTTGATTCTCAACGCCGACGAAGTGATAAAAAGTCCGGGCATTCCTGACAAGGCTGAACTCGTGAAGAAATTAAGGCAACAGGGAATACCTGTGATTTCTGAAATCGAATTCGCTGCACGTTTTACCAATGCAAAATTGATCTGCATCACTGGAAGCAATGGTAAAACAACAACGACAACTATTCTTCACCACATCCTGAAAAAAGCAGGATTAAATGTGGCAATGGGAGGAAATGTCGGTAAGAGCTTTGCCCGGCTTGTCGCGGAAGGAAATTACGACTACTACGTGCTTGAGCTTAGCAGCTTTCAGCTCGATGGAATGTATGATTTCAGGGCCGACATCGCGATCCTCACCAACATCACTCCTGATCATCTCGATCGATACGATTATAAGCTGGAAAATTATGCAGCATCGAAGTTCAGGATCACACAAAATCAAAGGCCAGAGGACGCTTTTATCTTTTGCCTCGACGATGAAGTGACACGGGAGGAAATGTCAAAAAGAACGGTCACCGCAAAAAAATATCCATTCAGCATACAAGAACGCGTCGAAGAAGGCGCGTGGCTCAATCAAAATGAAATAATACTAACTATCAATAATAATCAACTGACTATGACAATCGAAGAACTCGCTCTCCAGGGAAAGCACAATGCTTACAATTCAATGGCTGCAGGAATAGCGGGACGCCTTCTCGAAGTTCGTAAGGAAATTATCCGCGAGAGTCTTGCAGATGTGCAGAGCATAGAGCACAGGATGGAATTTGTTGCACGAATCAATAATATTGATTTTATCAATGATTCGAAAGCGACAAATGTGAATTCAACCTGGTACGCGCTCGAAAGTGTCAATACTCCCGTGGTGTGGATCGTTGGTGGTGTGGATAAAGGAAATGATTATACCGCGCTTTTTGAATTGGTAAAAACAAAAGTGAAAGCCATTATCGTGCTTGGAACTGACAATGCGAAGATCATCAAAGCGTTCACAGGAAAAGTTGACAAGATTGTTGAAGCGGCAAGCGCGCATGATGCAGTAAGCCTCGCTTACCGTATTGCAGGCAAAGGAGATTCAGTGCTTCTTTCTCCGGCGTGTGCAAGCTTTGATATGTTCGAGAATTATGAAGATCGTGGACAGCAATTTAAAGCTGCGGTCCGCGCACTATAAAATAAGGCACAATGCAAACTGATAATAAGCTTTCGCAAAAAACAGATCATCATGAAGCGCTGATCAAAGCCCGGCTGAAAATGCAGGGTGATCACGCGCATCATCTTGAAGTGGTGTGTGAGCACAACGGACTAAAATGGATCAATCATTCTATCGCGACAAACATAGATATGACATGGTTTGTTTTGCGCGATGTGCCCGGGCCTGTCACGCTTATCATCGGTGGTGTTGACCGTGCGGAAGATCATCACAAATTAAATCAGCTGGTGAAAGAAAAAGTGCATGCAGTAATTTGTCTTGGCTCAACGCCATGGAAATATTTCAGCGCATGGAAAGATTGTGCCGCACTCATCGTTCGTGCCCGGGATATGGAAGAAGCTGTTGCATTTGCAAAAGTTTTGTCGGCAAAGACTGCAAGCTCGGTTTTGTTTTCACCATCCTGCCCGAGCTACGATGCATTCGATAATTATAAAAACCGTGGAAATGCTTTTCGCAAGCTCGTTCTTGAAAAGATAAATTCCCTTGAGTCAGTCAAATTAAATAATCACCAATAAGAATGAATATTTTCAGCTACTTCAAAGGAGACAGGGTGATCTGGATGATCGTTCTGCTGCTTTCATTGTTGTCGCTGCTCGCGGTTTACAGCTCCATCGTAGCTTTGGCTTACAAGCACCACGATGGCGATACAGAATATTTTCTTTTTAAGCAGGGCAAATTGATTTTGCTCGGCTTTGGATTAATGTATGTAACCCATCGCATTCCTTATGTTTATTTCTCCAGGATATCGCAGATCATGCTCATCCTTTGTGTGCCGCTTTTATTGTACACATTAATCCATGGCGCAAGCCTGAATGAAGCAAATCGTTGGATCCCTATTCCCGGAACAGGACTCACATTCCAGTCTTCAGATTTTGCAAAGCTCGCGCTCATAATGTACGTCGCGCGCATTGTCACACAAAAACAAAACGAGCTCACCGATTTCAAAGCTGTCCTGATTCATATCATGGCGCCTGTTTTTATTATCTGTGGATTAATTCTTCCTGCAAATTTTTCTACCGCCGCTATCCTTCTTTGCACTTGCCTTATCCTGATGTTTATCGGAAGAGTCCCTGCAAAACATATTTTGAAAGTAGTCGGACTTGCGATTACCGGATTTGCATTTTTATTATTACTTGGGCATTTTTTCCCGAAAGCACTTCCACGATTACAGGTATGGGAAAACCGTATCGTGGAATTCTTCAAAGGAAATGAAGAGCAGGATCCCGATAAAAGCTACCAGGCAAATCATGCAAAGATTGCAATCGCAACAGGTGGATTTATGGGAACAGGCCCGGGTGCAAGCACACAACGGAATTTTCTTCCGCAGGCTTATTCTGATTTTATTTTTGCGATCATCATTGAAGAATATGGCTCGATCATCGGAGGGGTCGGCCTCACGCTCTTATACCTGATATTATTATACCGTGGCGTGCGGGTAGCCACAAGAACCCCGAAAACTTTTGGAACGTTGCTTGCATTCGGAATTGCATTCAGCCTGATCTTCCAGGGACTTATTAATATGGCCGTCGCGGTAAATTTATTTCCGGTCACAGGACAGCCACTTCCATTTCTGAGCATGGGCGGAACATCGCTTTTGTTTTCAAGCATCGCCATTGGAATTATTTTAAGTGTAAGCCGTGAAACTGAAACAGGTGAAGATAAGCCTGTAGCAGCGCCGGAGAAAGGAGCAACGCTTGCCACTTAAATTTATCATCAGCGGCGGCGGAACAGGAGGACATATTTTTCCTGCGATCGCTATTGCCAATGCACTTAAAGCAAAATTGCCGGACGCCGAATTTTTATTTGTCGGCGCGGAGGGAAGAATGGAAATGGAAAAAGTTCCTGCCGCCGGATACAAAATTGAAGGACTTTGGATCAGCGGACTTCAACGTAAGCTGACATTTAGTAATCTTTCGTTTCCGCTTAAAGTCATCAGCAGTCTCCGGCGCGCGAAAAAATTATTGAAACAATTTGCTCCTGATGCCGTGATCGGAACCGGCGGATATGCAAGCGGCCCGATGTTGCGTGTAGCTTCGCGCGCAGGAATTCCCACATTAATTCAGGAACAGAATTCATATCCCGGCATCACGAATAAAATTCTCGCACAACGGGTGAACAGAATTTGTGTGGCGTATGACGGAATGGAAAAATTTTTCCCGAAAGAGAAAATTGTTTTTACAGGAAATCCGGTCCGCCACGATATTCTGAGCCTTGAGGGAAAACGTCCACGTGGCCTGGAATTTTTTGGATTGAGCCCGGATAAAATAACTTTGCTAGTGGTAGGAGGAAGTCTCGGGGCGAAAGCAATTAATGAAAGTATGGAAGCCGGAATTGTAAAGCTGGTTGAAAAAAATATCCAGGTAATCTGGCAGACAGGGAAACCATTTTTTGAAAGAGCGAAAGCAGCGGCCGATAAATTCAAAGAGCAAGGTGTGATCACGACAGAATTTATTTCAAAGATGGATTACGGTTATGCTGCAGCTGATCTTGTTGTTTCACGAGCGGGCGCGGGAGCTGTTTCTGAATTATGCTTAGTGCGTAAACCGTGTATTCTTGTGCCGCTTCCTACTGCTGCTGAAGATCACCAGACAAAAAATGCGATGTCGCTGGTCAATCACAAAGCTGCTTTGCTTGTGAAAGATGTAAATGCAAAATCGGAGCTCGTGCAGAAAGCGATTGAGCTGGCAGAAAATATGGAATTGCGGAATAAGCTCGAGCTGAATATTGCGGGACTTGCAGTAGGAAATTCCGCAGAGCTGATCGCAAGTGAAATTATTTCTATGGTGAATAAGAATAAACAGGATAAAAAATGAAGTTGGATAAGCTGACGCATATTTATTTCCTCGGGATCGGCGGCATTGGCATGAGCGCCCTCGCACGCTTTTTCGTCGCGTCAGGAAAATCTGTGAGCGGGTATGATAAGGCGGCTACCGATTTAACCAGCGAGCTTCAGCAGGAAGGAATTAAAATTCATTTTGAAGAAAATGTTTCACTTATTCCGGAAGCTGTAAAAAATTCACCGGTAGAAAATGTGTTGGTGGTATGGACACCCGCTGTGCCGACAGACCATGCAGAATTGAGCTGGCTGAAGCAAAATGGTTTTACGATCATGAAAAGAGCGCAGGTTCTTGGTTTGATTGTCGGACAAACGAAAACAATTGCTGTTGCAGGAACGCATGGTAAATCCACGACCACAACATTGACCGCGCATATTTTACGGACTGCCGGTGTGGATTGTTCTGCATTCCTCGGTGGCATTTCGAGAAATTACAACACGAATTTATTGCTCGGCAAAAATCTTGGTAACGAAAATGCGAAGATGGAGCAGAATATTGTCGTTGCAGAAGCGGATGAGTATGATCGTTCTTTCCTGTGGCTGCATCCTTCCATCGCAATCATCACTTCTGTTGATGCTGATCATCTTGATATTTATGGTGATGAAAATGCGATGAAAGATACTTATCGCGATTTTGTAAAGCAGGTGCATGACCGGTTGATCACAAAAGATAGTGTTCTGGATTCGCTTGGCATTGCGAAAGATGCAAGAGTAATCACCTATTCAATTGATATCCCTTCAAGCGACGCCTATGCTGAAAACATCCGCATCGAAGAAGGATATTACATATTTGATCTTATTATCCAGGATTCGAAAATAGAGAATGTAAGAATGGGGCTTCCCGGCAGGCATAATGTGGAAAATGCTGTTGCCGCTGCGGCCGCGTCAAAACAGGTTGGTGTGAACGACGAAGCAATCCGTGAAGCGCTTTCTTCTTTCAAAGGAGTCAAACGCCGCTTCGATTACCGCATCCGTGATCCGAAAATAATTTTCATTGACGATTACGGCCATCATCCTGCTGAATTGAAAGCGTGCATTTCTTCTGTGAAAGAATTATTCCCCGGGAAAAAAGTAACGGGAATTTTTCAACCACATTTATTTTCGCGCACAAGAGATTTTGCCGATGATTTTGCAACCAGCCTTGATTTGCTCGATGAAGTGGTGCTGCTCGATATTTACCCCGCCAGGGAAAAATCCATCCCGGGAATTACTTCAGCGATGCTCCTTGAAAAAGTGAAGGCAAAGAAAAAATTCCTGTATTCAAAGCAGGAGCTTGTTTCGAAAATTGTGCAGCATGATTTTGATGTGCTTGTGGCCATGGGTGCCGGAGATATTGATCAGCTTATTGAGCCGGTTGAAAGAGCATTGCGGGAAAAGTTTAAAATAAAGGAGGTGTACTCATGAAAAAAACAATCATGATTTCACTCTGGGTGGTTTTTGCCTTAAGCCTCATTTTTGTAATGAGCTTTGCCGGACGTTCGCATGCTGTAAGAGTTTGTACAAAGTTGAATATTACCATTGAACGACAGAATGAAGATTTGTTCATTAAAGAAGAAGATATCCTTAAGCTCCTTACAGATCACAGTAAAATGCCGGAAGGCCAGGCATTGTCAACGATAAATGTTAATGAGCTGGAAAATCTTATTCTTTCCCATCCGGCTGTAGAATCGTGCGATGCATTTATTTCGGTCGGCGGAGACGTTACCATAAATATGCTGCAACGCAAAACGATTGCACGGATGACAAATCTGGCAAATGAGTCTTATTACTTTGATAACCGTGGAAAGTTGATGCCCTGGTCCGAAGAATATACTTCGCCCGTTTTATTCATCAATGGTTATTTCGCTGAAAGCTATGGCGCGATGTATCAAAAATCTTTTGACTCCTGGTCTGCTGATACGGCCGCGCACTCTCCTATGTTGCTGGATGATATCTGGCAGATCTCCAAAAGAATTGAAGCGGATACTTTTCTCCGTGCACAGATTGTCCAGGTTTATATAACGCAAGACCGGCAGTTTCAGCTGGTGCCGAGAGTAGGTGATCACCTCATAAATCTTGGAGATATTTCCTATCTCGATGAAAAGCTGAAGAAGCTGCTTGTTTTTTATCGCGACGGACTTAACCGTACAGGAAGCTGGACGGAATATTCGCTTATCGACCTTCAATATAAAAATCAAATCGTTTGCACTAAAAAGATCAAAGAAAATGGAATCTGAAATCGTAGTCGGACTTGACATTGGTACCACAAAGATCGCTGTTCTTGTTGGCCGGCGCACTGAACACGGAAAAATCGAAATTCTCGGTATCGGGAAAGCGGAGTCTTTGGGTGTGGCCCGTGGTGTAGTGCTCAATATCGATGAAACTGTACGTGCCATAAAGCAGGCTGTTGAAGAAGCCAGCAATAAATCCGGTGTGGATATCAAAGTGGTGAATGTCGGTATTGCAGGACAGCACATCAAAAGTCTGCAGCACCGCGGAATGAAAACACGACGAAGCATTGACGATGAAATTTCGCAAAAAGATATTGATGAGCTTATCGATGATATGTATCGTCTGGTCATGTCGCCCGGCGAAGAAATTATTCATGTCATTCCCCAGGAATATATTGTTGACAATGAAGTCGGAATTAAAAACCCGATCGGAATGGCGGGCACGCGCATGGAAGCTAATTTTCATATTATCACCGGACAACTTGCGGCCGCTAAAAATATTTACAAATGCGTAGCCAAAGCCGGTCTTGAAGTTGCTGATCTCACACTTGAACCATTGGCTTCCGCTGATGCAGTGTTAAGCGATGAAGAAAAAGAAGCCGGTGTTGTACTGGTGGATATCGGTGGCGGTACAACCGACGTTGCGATCTTCCACGATGGAATAATCCGTCACACTGCTGTTATTCCATTCGGTGGAAATATTATCACAGAAGACATCAAAGAAGGTTGCAGCATTATTAAAACACAAGCCGAATTATTAAAAATAAAATTCGGTTCCGCATTAGCCAGCGAAAACCAGGAAAACGAGATCGTTTCGATTCCCGGATTACGTGGTCGTCCACACAAAGAAATTTCTGTGAAAAATCTCTCGCACATTATCCAGGCGCGCATGGAAGAAATTGTAGAGCATGTGTATTACGAGATCAAAAATTCAGGCTTTGAGAAAAAACTGGTTGCCGGAATTGTTGTCACTGGCGGCGGCGGACAACTCAAGCACATTACACAGTTGATGGAATTTGTGACCGGGATGGACACACGCGTTGGTTATCCGAACGAACATCTTGCGACAAGCTCTGAAGAAGTGACCAGCCCGATGTATGCAACCGGTGTAGGACTTGTGATGCGCGGGCTGAAAATGCAGCAGAAGCAAAAAGTGGCTGAAAATAAAGACAAAGTGAAAGACCATTCCGAAAAACGCAAAGGTGGGTGGTTCGACCAGATCTTCAGCAAGGGAAAACAATGGTTTGAAGAGGATTCAAACGCTTGAAGATGACCATGAAATGAACAATTGGCCGTTAGTAAGTTCAATCCGTTGTTTGTAAATACTTTTTTATTGTGAAGTAATTTTCAACGATTTTTTATTCGAACGTTATCAAATGGACAACTACAACATTTTCGAAGATTTATCAGATGAGAATAACACATCTGACCGCGAGGAATCGTTTGTAGACGAAACTCCGCTTGAAAATGTGGAAATAATTTTGGATACAGAATCGCAAACGCCGTTCCCGGTTACAGATGCAGATCCGCTCGGGCTGGCAGGCAATAGTACAGCAGAAACACAACACACAACACACACTAACAGTACAAACCAATCTCACGTGGCTATGAAATTCGACCTTCCGGAACATTCCTCGATCATAAAAGTGATCGGCGTTGGCGGTGGTGGCAGCAATGCTGTCAATCACATGTATCGCCAGGGCATTAACGGCGTTGACTTTATTGTTTGCAATACGGATAAGCAAGCGCTGGACATGAGTCCGGTTCCGAATAAAATTGTTCTTGGCACAACGCTCACTGAAGGACGTGGCGCCGGATCGCTTCCTGAAGTAGGAAGAAATGCTGCGATCGAAAATATTGAAGACATCCGCAAGATCCTTTCCAACAATACCAAAATGGTGTTCATCACTGCTGGTATGGGTGGCGGAACAGGAACAGGCGCTGCTCCGATCATTGCAGGCATTGCACGCGAAATGGGAATTCTTACTGTTGCGATCGTTACAGTTCCTTTTTTATTCGAAGGAAAAAAACGTCGCATGCAGGCTGAAGAAGGTCTTGAGCAGCTGAAGCAGAACGTGGATACATTGCTTGTAGTTTGCAACGATAAGCTCCGTGAAATGTATGGCAACCTCAAGCTGAGCGATGCATTCTCTCACGCGGATGATGTGCTCGCGATCGCTGCAAAATCAATTGCGGAAGTTATTTCGCTGACACAACAGATCAACGTTGACTTCGCCGATGTTTGCACGGTAATGCGCAACAGCGGTGTAGCTATCATGGGATCAGCAATGGTTTCGGGTGAGAACCGTTCTACCCGCGCGGTGGAAATGGCATTGAATTCTCCGCTGCTCAACGACAACAATATCACCGGTGCACGTTATGTGCTCCTGAATATTATTTCCGGTGAAAATGAAATCACCATGGATGAGCTCGGAGAAATTACCGATTACATCCAGGAAGCTGCCGGACAAACCGCTGAAATTATCAAAGGTTACGGCGTCGATGCTTCATTGGGTGACAATGTAAATGTTACAATCATCGCAACAGGTTTCAACCAGAACAATCCTGTTGCTTACGAATATTCCAAAAAGCAGGCTCCGGAAAAAGTGGTGCTGAACCTCGATGAAAAGATTATATCGGCTCCGCTTGATATTAAAATAGAAGAATCCAAAGCAGAAACTGTAAATCCGCTTGAACCTTTCCTCGTTTCAAAACAACCAGAGCCGGTTGCAGAAGTGAAAGCAATTGAAGCGGTTGTTGAAGCAGCGATCACAAATCCACTTGAGCCTTTCCTGGTTGCAAAAACAGAAGAGCTCCCGATAGCTATCGCGACTGAAGTTTCTGTAAGCGAAGAAATTGTTGCGCCTGTTGCTGAGATCGAAGCTGTTGCCCCTGTAGCGGAAATTGCACTTGCAGAAGAGATCGTCGCACAGATCAGCGAAATCGAAACTACTGAGCCTGTTGCTGAAGTTTCTGTTGTTGAAGCAGGCGCTGAGCCGATCAATACAAATGTTGAATTTGAGATCACAAACTTCGAAGAAACATCATATTCCGAAGTCACTGCTTCTGCTGAAGAGCCTGTTGCTGAAAATCTCATCGAGAAATGGATCAACGTTGCTGAAATAGATTCAGTAAGCGAGCCGGTTGCAGAATATAAGTCTGAGCCTGTTGCTGAAGTTACCCCGGTTAGCGAGCCCGTTGCTGAAATAAAACAAGAGCCTGTTGCGGAAGTAATTTCTGCAGAGCCTTTCCTTGTGAAGAAAGAAGAAGTTGTTGCTGAAACAAAAGAATCCGTTTCTACAAGACAAAGTGAAGATGAGCTCGCGAAAAAAATGCAGGCGGAAGAGCTTCAGAAAAAAGCACAGGAGCGAATTCTTAAATTGAAAGAACTCAGCCTGAAATTGAAAACTCCGCAAGGCCTGAATGAAATGGAGCACGAGCCTGCTTACAAACGCAGAAATATTGCGCTCGAAAATGTTCCGCATTCTTCAGAGTCGCAGGTGTCACGTTACACACTTTCTGAAAACGAAGAAAAGAAAGTGGAGATCAAGCCTAACAATTCTTTTTTACACGATAACGTAGATTAGTAAGATCCTGTTTTTGTTACATGCTAATATGCGGATCCGGGCAAGTTGAACGGGTCCGCATTTTTTAAAAGTGAAGAAAATAAAATGGGAATCGAAGAAAAGATAAACGCCGATATTAAAACTGCTATGCTGGCCAAAGATGCTGCACGGCTCGAAGCGTTACGTGCAATAAAAGCAGCGGTGCTGATGCTCAAGACATCTTCAGACGGGCTCACCGAAGAATCAGCTGCCAAAGCGATGCAGAAAGAAGTGAAGAAGCGCAGAGAGACCGCAGAGCTTTATATTCAGCAAGAGCGTAAAGACCTCGCCGACGTTGAAACATTTCAGGCAAACGTGATCGAAGAATATCTTCCGAAACAAATGAGTGAAGCCGATCTTCGTGTTGCGATCGGACAATTAATTGAAGAGCTCGGTGCATCTTCTCCTGCTGATATGGGAAAAGTAATGGGCGCCGCAACAAAAAAATACGCCGGGCAGGCCGATGGAAAAATGGTTTCTACCATTGTCAAAGAGCTGCTCAGTAAAGGTTAAGTGTGTGTAATGTGTGTATGAACGTCCGGCTGTGTGTGGCTGGACGTTCTTTTTTTTACCGGAATTTGGAATTTGATAATCTGGTAATTCAAGCAAGGCAATTCAACGCATAAGTTAATTCAGGAATTCTTAGAAAAGCAAAAAGTGCAACGGTTAAACCGAAACGCTTTTGCTTTTATAGCTGCGAAATCTGTCTGTGGGAGAGACCCTCAAAGGTCTGGGAAGGAAGTGCCCCGCGACCTTTGAGGATTGTGGAGGTGAAGACGTGTAGTAATCCTTTAATGTAAACTATCCTAAAATAAAAAGAGTTGATCAAACGATCAACTCTTTCTTATTAAGCTAAATGAATTGACTTAATTTTGCGTGTAAACGATCTTCTTTGTAAGAAGTGCGCTGTTTGTTTTTACCTGGAGGAAATAAACTCCGGCAGAAAGTCCGGCAGGTTTCCAGTCAATCACATTGCTGCCGATGCCCATCATTCCGTTTTTCAGCACAGCAACTTGTTTTCCGGTGATGTCGTAAACAGAAACTTCAACCATTTCAGCATTTGCCATTGTAAGATTAATGGTCAGCTGCGATGAAAACGGATTCGGAGTAGCCTGTACATTCACTACATAAACAGTAGGGTCATTTACACCAACAGCAGAAACAGTAACGCTGGTGCAATTGGAATCGAGGCAATTTTGCGGGTCTGTAATGTCTGCGTAATACATACATATGGTGTACGTTCCTGATGATGCGTACGTATGCGTGGAGGTCTGGCTGGAGCCAGGATTTGTTGCATCACCCCAATCGTAAATGTATTGTGGAACTACCGCGCCGGTACCTGTTCCGGTTACTGAAACGTTTAAGCCGCTTGGAGTAACTGTTGGTCCCGATGTAATCGTGCATTGTGCAAAAGCGCCAATGCTCAAAAGTGATAATGCAAGAACAGTGTAAAGTTTTTTCATGGATGTTGTTTTGGGTGAGGTGAATGATTAGTTAATCAAAAATAAACAGATTTGGCGGTAATTGGCAATAAAGGAAACCGGATTCTTGCACAACAGAAAGTTAATTATTCCGGGCTGCTGCCTTTCAGCAATTCCTGGTCGAGCAACGTACCAAACGGAACAAAATGACCAACCGGAATAA
Organism: Bacteroidota bacterium; assembly: GCA_030855855.1. Taxonomy (GTDB): domain Bacteria; phylum Bacteroidota; class Bacteroidia; order Palsa-965; family Palsa-965. The sequence continues at coordinate 34,370 of JALYQL010000034.1, forward strand.
TATCGAAATCGATAACGCCGTTTCTTACCATCGGAAAAGTGGAGAGTATCTTTTTTGCCTCTGCAATGTTTTCACATTCGAGCACGAGTACCACACCCGGGCGATCTTTGCGGAAATGCGCTTCACGCACGATGTCTTTGGTATACAACATCCAGATGTGAAGCGCTTCACGGATCACAACCCCACGAATAGTTTCTTCGGTTGCCGTAGGCAGAATGCGATCAATTGCAAAAATTTTCATAGGGTTGATTTAGTGGAAGAATTTATTCCGGTGAATTCTTGTCTTCTGTTTTATTCCTGGAAATATCGATGATCAGAAGCATGCAAAATGGAAGGGCATGCACACCAGCCACTGCAGCCGGGTAATCGAAAATAACCGCGAGAATGGTAAGCGCCACCGCCGAAGCAATTCCGATCAAGGCAATTTTTCGCATTTTGCTCATGCCTAAAGATAATAAACAGTTGCCAAATGGTGCAGGACAGCAACCCATTTTAAGCTTGTTTTTCTCTTGCGTGAAGGATAGAAGTGAAAAGCCCACAGTCCCGGCTAAGCCGGGACGAGGACTTGCAACGTATAGCCTGACCCAATGAAGTAACGTCCTTCGCGTTTACTTCATGGGGACACGCCCTGAATATCAAATTTTCGAATGTCGAATTATCGTACATCGTAATTCCTTACAGCCCATAAAAAAATTGCCCATCTTTTCAGACAGGCAATTTTGAATTTTGAATTGTCAGATCGGGTTTTTTTGTCAATCAACATCCTCATCGCAACATGAAAAAGCTAATCTGACAAAAAAGTATCGAGATCTACATCATTCCTTCCATGCCGCCGCCACCTGGCATTGACATCGCTTTTTCTTCTTTGATCTCTGAAAGCACGCACTCGGTGGTGAGCAACATTCCTGCAATAGAAGCTGCATTCTCAAGCGCAACACGTGTTACTTTCGTCGGATCGATAACACCTGCATCGTACAATTTCTCGTACACATCGGTGCGGGCATTGTATCCGAAATCACCTTTTCCGTCGCGGACTTTTTGAACAATGATAGAACCTTCCACACCTGCATTCGCGCAGATCTGGCGAAGCGGCTCTTCCAAAGCACGACGTACAATCTGGATTCCTGTAGTCTCATCTTCGTTCGCGCCGCTCATTTTTTCCAATGAATCCTGAGCGCGGATGTATGCCACACCACCTCCCGGTACAATTCCTTCTTCCACCGCCGCACGTGTTGCATGCAATGCATCGTCAACGCGGTCTTTCTTCTCTTTCATTTCAGTTTCTGTAGCTGCACCGATGTACAACACAGCAACTCCGCCTGCAAGCTTGGCAAGACGCTCCTGTAATTTTTCTTTATCGTAATCAGATGTTGTCGATTCGATCTGCGCTTTAATCTGGTTCACGCGACCAACGATATCCGCTTTTTTACCAGCGCCGCCAACGATTGTGGTGTTGTCTTTATCGATGGTTACTTTTTCAGCTTTTCCAAGCGCGGTAAGTTCTGCATTCTCTAATTTCATTCCCAGCTCTTCGCTGATCAATGTTCCGCCTGTCAATACTGCGAGATCTTCGAGCATTGCTTTACGACGATCTCCGAATCCCGGAGCTTTCACAGCACAGATGCGCAGTGATCCACGAATTTTATTTACCACCAGCGTAGAAAGCGCTTCGCTGTCCACATCTTCAGCAATAATTAAAACCGGCTTGCCTGTCTGAACTGCTTTTTCGAGAATAGGAAGCAATTCTTTCATCGTCGAAATTTTCTTATCGTAAATAAGGATCAATGGATTCTCAAGAACGGTTTGCATTTTCTCAACATCAGTCACGAAATAAGCAGAGATATATCCGCGGTCGAATTGCATTCCTTCCACAACTTCAACAGTTGTTTCAGTTCCTTTTGCTTCTTCCACAGTGATCACACCTTCTTTTTTCACTTTCGCCATCGCCTGCGCGATCAGCTTTCCGATTGCGCTATCGTTGTTCGCAGAAATCGTTGCAACCTGTTCGATCTTTTCGTTATCGTCGCCTACTTTTTTGGAAATTTTCTTCAAACCTTCTACCACGTGCAAGACAGCTTTGTCAATACCACGTTTGAGGTCCATCGGGTTCGCGCCGGCAGCCACATTTTTCAAACCTGCAGTAACAATTGCCTGCGCAAGAACAGTTGCGGTTGTTGTTCCGTCACCTGCAACATCAGCGGTTTTCGAAGCAACTTCTTTCAACATCTGAGCGCCCATGTTTTCTACAACATCTTTCAGCTCTATTTCTTTCGCAACAGTTACACCGTCTTTTGTGATAATCGGTGAGCCGAATTTTTTATCAATAACCACGTTACGGCCTTTCGGTCCGAGCGTTACTTTCACTGCATTTGCCAAAGCATCCACGCCGCGTTTGAGAGCGTCACGTGCTTCAAGATTAAAAGAGATATTCTTAGCCATTTGTGTGTGAATTAAAAAAGTTAAACTGAATTTTTTCCGAAGAAATCACTTCGATTAAATAACTGCGAAAATATCGGATTCACGCATGATGAGATATTCTTTCCCATCAATCTGAACTTCTGTTCCGGAGTATTTACCGTAGAGAATGCTGTCTCCGACTTTCACCGACATCGGCTCATCTTTTTTGCCAGTTCCAACGGCTACAACTTTTCCACGTTGCGGTTTTTCTTTTCCTGTATCCGGAATGATGAGACCACCTGCTGTTTTTGTTTCTGCAGGAGCCGCTTCAACGACCACACGGTCGGCCAAAGGTTTAATCTTCGGGTTTGCCATTTTAATTTTTATTGATTTGGTTAAACATTTAGTTTTAAAAACCAGGACTGAATTCGCCCGGTTAACAGATATCACAGAATGCGCTAAAAATATGCCATTGACCGTTTTGCCATTCTTTTTGCCAAACTTTCAGTTTTCACTGACAAAACGTTCAATCTGAAATAAAAAATGTCAGGAAAAATTCTCCTGACATTTTTTTATGTTTTCAATTCAGATTATGGTTTCGGCATTGATGGTGGCCCGCCCATACCAGGTGCAGCCTGATTGGCTGGCGTTTGCTTTTTAAAATCGTCGACCTTATCTTTTGTAGTAGAAGTCCCTTCTGTGCCGGTACCGCTGGATTGTCCTGCAGAGCTCGATGAAGCGATGCTGAAAACAAAAAGCAGAACCGCTAATGTCCACGTTGCTTTTTCAAGAAAATCGGCTGTGCGGCGTACGCCCATTACCTGTGAGCCCGATGAAAAGCCGGATGCAAGTCCGCCGCCTTTTGGGTTTTGAACAAGCACTGCAAGAATAAGGATCGTGCAGGTAAGAATGATGAGTATTGCTAAAAGTATTGCCATTGCTGACGCGATTTATGATTTTGGTGTTCTTTTCAGTTCTTCAATAAGGGCTGCAAAGTAACTGCTTTTTTCCGGAAACTTCAAAGAAAGCTTTTGATATGCGCGAATTCCTTTAGAAATATTGCCTTGTTTAACATAAATCTTGGCCAGCGTCTCGGTAATAAACTCGTCGTTGTCCTGCACACTTTTCTTGGCCATATTTACCGGGCTGAAGAATGTCGCCTTATTGACCTGGATCCGCGGCGCATCATGGATGAATTTATCCACGAGTTCCGATTTAACAGGCTGTTTTTCAACCTTTTCTTCCTTAACCGGGACTGCATTCACCTGTTTCAGCCACGAGGTAAATGTTAATTCCCCGACAGGTTTTTCCTCTTCCTTTTTTTGCTCTGAGCTTGTCGGGAGTTCCACCACCGGAGGCTTGCGATCTGCGATGGTTTTGTGACCTAATTCGGCCAGGCTTGGCATAGTATCGTCTACCTCCAATTCGATGGAAGAACTGATGGCCCCACGCAGAATTTCCTGCGAAATGGCATCCTGCGGCACATTTACCGGGTCTGTTTTCTGCTCCTCCTCATTTTCCTGACCATCTTCCAGCACTTTCACTTCCCAGTCGTCTGTCAGTTCAACAGCCGTTTCCTCACTTACAATTTCTTCAGCAC
>JALYQL010000045.1 GCA_030855855.1 Bacteroidota bacterium
CATATTGTACCTGTACCAGTCGCCAGTTGCGGTAATGTGCACTTTCTCAAAATGATTCCAGCCTAATTGGCCGTGCACATTCGTTACAGCAGCAGTATCGTATACTACAGTGAATTTATTCCTGAACAGATCCTGCTGCTCGGTGGTATTTACAAAGAACGGTGCATTAACAAGATCCACACGTGAGAATCGTGCATCATACACGAGCTCCGCGCTCAGGCTTCCGCGCAGACCAAAGCTCAGTTCATACTTATGCTGTGTATTGCGCAATGAAAATGCATCTGCAGGAAGCATGAATGGGTTTTTCATTGTGAGCGTGCGGTAGCTGTTGCGCTCAAGATAACCGCCAAGCGTGATGTATGGAATGATGATGTGGTTAACAATATCATAGCTGACATTAAATTGCGGGTAGAAATACGCGAACGTTTCATCGCCGGCATCTATGCTGATATTTGTTCCGATCGCGACTTTAAATTTCCTTCCGCCCATGCTGAACATCGGTTGGAATTTAATAATCGTATTGTTTACGCTGTCTGTCGCGGATGAAGTGTGATTGAAATCTACACCAAAATCCACATCCAGCCGTTCTGTGCGAATGAAACGGCCTGCGCTTGCATTAAGGAGAAAGTTATCTTCATTCGTCTTATAGCGGTCGCTTAAATGATAATACCGGACAAATTCGTGGTGATTGATCGCTTCCGAATCCGTGAAATGTGAATGCAGATCGGCATTGACACCGTAATAATTAAAAAATTGTTTGCTTGAACCTTTGTCGAAGCTGTTAGAAGCGCTCGCCGATCCGTAATTGTAAACTACATCACGATCGTAGTCAAATCCGCCGTAAAGAATGTGACGTTTGAAAAAATGTTTTCCAAAAACATTCACATCCTGCTGCGAGAATCCTGCAAACTTTCCTTCCACATCTTTTGGTCCGCTGCCGGCAGAAAAATGTTTTACATGCGCACCCCATGCATTTGATTTTGAGCGCATGCTTGCCACGGAAAATTCACCCATGAACATCGAGTAATTTCCAACGCCCATTTTCGCATATGTGCGGTACAATTTCTGCAACGGCTCCTGCCCGATCTTCGCTGCCCGGATCGTGTCGAGCGTTACCGTGGTCATGTAACGTTTCGTCTGAAGATTGTAAATAAACACCGGCTTCTGCAGCACTGTATCTTTTGTGGCTGCCTGATCATTGATCTTGTCTACATGATCCAGCATGATCGGTGTTCCTTTGCCAATAGCAATAATCGATTCAGTTGTCTGCGCCTGAACAAAACCGGTAATCAATAAAACAACTCCTGAAATCAGCTTTTTCATTGTCCGCCTCCCTGGTTTGGTTCATTCTCAAAATCTTTTTCTTCCGGATTTCCAAGCGGAATAATCAGATCTTCCGACTTGCGCATTTTGCCTCCTTGTTGCGCCGCTTCGATCACCATCAATTTATCTTTCGCCTGCTGAATTAATTCCTTGACGTCGCCGTTCTCAATATAATTCTGTAAAACATATTTCGCCTGGAACGTATCTTTCAACGCGAGATAATTATCTGCAAGCAGCAACCAGCCTTTTCCGCTCCAAGTAGGATATCCTGCGTAATCATTGATCTGTGAGAGCAAAGCTTTTTCCGTTGCTTTATAGTCTTTGTTCTGGTATTTTATCAGGCAAAGATTATAACGTGATTCAGCAGCGTATTCCGTGTTCGGAACTGCTTTCTCTGCAGCTTTAAAACGTTTCTCGGCTTCCACCCTATCTCCTTTTGCCATCGCTGCTTTTCCAAGCAGGTAATGCGCTTGTCCGTAAATTTCATTTGATAAATTCTGGATCGCAATGACTTTCGCTGCGTAGATGGCGGCAGAATCATAATTATTGAGAAACAAATAAGAACGCATCAGGTTTACACGCGCGTTGTTCTGCACTTCTCCATTCTGCGATTCACGCTCGAGCCTTCCGAACATTCTTGCGGCGTTTACATAATCGTCCTGCTTGTAATAGATCAATGAAGTCTGCGCAAGTGCACGTTCCGTATGTTTTGTCCGGCCTTTATCCAGCACCGCATTATAGCTGCCGAGCGCGGTCACCAGATCATTTGCTTTGAATGCACATTCCGCACGCATGAAATGCACTTCTGTAATGTAAAGTCCCATCGGGAACTTCTGAATGTATTTATTCGTCTGCGCAATTACATCCGGGCATTTTCCTTCGCTGAAAAATTTCACCGCTACTACATAAGCTGTGCTGTCCGCGACAGATTGCGATTCCGAATAGCCGACACTCGTTGCATATGCTTCCCACTGGTCGAGCTGATTTTTATCGATATAAAGCTCTTTGATCGCCACCATCAGATTTTTGAAATCATCTGTACCTTTTCCTTTCACAAGCTCTACTGCTTTTTTGTACTGGACCATCGCATTGTCGGGATCATTTTTTGAACGGTAGATCAATCCCATTTTTTGCAACGATTCAAAAGCCATTGGCCCGGTCGGATTAGCATTGTACAGATTTCTGAACGCTTCAAGCGCCTGGTCGTACATTCCGAGATCATGCAAGGTTCTTGCTTCTTCAATACGCGATGTCGCCAGGAAATTTGATCCCGGGTAGGTCTCGCGCATCTGGCGGAGCAGATCAGCTTTTTCTTTTTTCTTTCCGAGATAACCGTATGCCATCGCCTGCTGGTACATGGCATAATCTTTCATAGAATTATCCGGCTTCTGTACTTCAAGCGCTTTTCCGTAAAACTCGGTCGAGTTCAGGTAATCTCCCATACGCAGGTAACCATCACCGAGACGAAGGTTGGCGTCAAAAACTTTCACACTTGCATCGCTGGCCGATTTATTCGCAAGGTATTTCCGGAATGCTACCATTGACGACGACCATTGTTTTTGCTGGAAATAACAATAACCGATATTATAATTCGCTGTATTGTAATTCGGAAGTATAGTTGCGCCGGGTGTTACCTGGAACTGCTGGTATTCGGCAATCGCTTTCATGTAATACAATGAATCTGCTTTTGTTTTTTCTGCTTTCGCATACCACGATTCCGCTTTCCAGTAATGCGATTGCGAATTCAATTCACGGCTGATGGGATAAATCAATGCTTTGTCAAACATCACCACAGCGCCATTGTAATCTCCCTGGTTATGCAATTCTATCCCGCGGTTGTAGGCGACTTTCTGGTATGTCGGCTGCATCAACGGATTAATTGTTTTGAGCTTTTCGATAGAAGCAAGCGCTTCTTTGTAATTTTTAGTGCTGAGATAAACATTCGTCAGCAATGTGTACGCTTCATCGTGGCGCGGTGTATTCGGGAATTCTTTGAGGTATTCATTCAGCGAAACAATTGCTTCGTTGAAAGGATCAAAGTCCAGCTCGTAGGAAAGCCTTGCGGAATTAAACAACGCGTCTTCACGGATGACAGGATCGAATTTCATCTGCGAAGCTTTCACAAATGCATTACGCGCCTGCAGCTTGTCGCCCGACTTCAAATAGCAATCTGCAAGATGGTACCATGAATTCTGCGCAATCGCATCTGAAGAATCAGCAATTGCCTGCTGAAAATATTCCATTGCATATTTACAACTGTCCGATTTATAATACGCGTAGCCCAATTCATACGCATCATCGCGTGTATAATTGTTTGCGCCTTTCTGATATTTTTCGAGGAAAGGAATGGCGTTTTTATAACGGCCTGTGCGGTAATAAGAAGCCCCGATAAGATGCGCGATCTCTGGTGCGCGTTTGGCTGAATCGAGCAAGGGCGGCGCATACGAAATAACTTCCGCATAACGCGACTGCCAGAAATAGATCTGCGCGATGTAATAGGGAACGACCGGGCCGAAGGTTTCGTTCCCGGATAATTTCTGAAATCCCTGGAGGGCAGTTTCATAATTCCCCTGCGTGTAGGAAATGTGCGCGTAGTAATATGTTGCTGCGGGAGAATATTTCGCGTCAATGTCTTTGATCTCGTAGAAATCGATCTTCGCAGAATCGGCGTGGCCAAGCTCGTAGTGCGAATAACCACGTTTGAAATAATATTCTGCAAGCTCTTCTTTCTGCAGATCATAAATTTCCACCTGGCGGAACCATGCAATGGCGTCTTTGTAGCTTTTCTTGCGGTAATTGTAACGGCCGAGCTGGAATTTTACTTTCCTGCACTTGGGCGACTCAGGATGATCTGCAAGAAATTGTTTCAGGCGGATCTCCGCGTCTTTGTGAAAAAGCTCAAGGGCACAAAGTGCGGCGTAATATTGCGCGTCAATGACAAGAAGATCTTTTTTATCTTTTGCAGTGAAAACAATTTTATCAAAAGCATCCTGAGCTTCTGCATATTTCTGCTTTTCGAAAAGATCAGATGCGTTGCGGTAAGCAGCATCAGGCGCTACATACACTTGCGTCTGCTGCGCCACGAGTGAAGTGGCGAACAAAAGCAAGAAGAAAATAAAAAAAGATTTGACCGACCCGTTTGCGAACATTTTGCCGCTAGTATTAGCCTCTAAAATTAGTACGGGTCGCCCGATAGAAAGAATTGGTTTGGTCTTAGTTATTAACGCTGATTTGTTGACATTATTACATTGTGATCTCTCCCTGTGACCATTTATAATTCATCTGCCATAAGCGGAATAAATAATATTTAACAAATCTTAGCGACATGCTTTGTCCTCATAAGGCAAAATTAGAATTTACTTAGAAACGCTCGTAACTATTCGCTGTGCGCGCATCCTTGGTCCCTGTATTTTATTTAGGTTTGTATCCATGGCTGCCGACTCCATCATCCGTCTCGAAAAAGTTTCGATTTTTCAAAAGCACAACATGGTGCTTACCAACGTGAATTTTACGCTGGATAATGGCGAATTTGTTTACCTGCTTGGAAAAACGGGAAGCGGAAAAAGTTCATTAATGCGCACGCTGTACGTCGATATTCCGCTGGCAAACGGAGAAATGCATATTGCAGGATATGACCTGACGAAGATCAAGCGTAAAGAAATCCCATTCCTGCGCAGGAAGATTGGCATCGTATTCCAGGATTTTCAGCTGTTGTACGATCGCAGCGTGAACGAGAATTTATTTTTCGTGATGCGCGCGACGCAATGGAAAGACAAAAAGAAAATGACGGAGCGCGCGCAGGAAGTTTTGGATAAAGTCGGCCTTGCTACCAAAAGTCATAAAATGCCGCATGAGCTATCAGGTGGCGAACAGCAACGTGTTTCAATCGCACGTGCTTTGCTGAATAATCCTGAAGTTATTCTCGCTGATGAGCCGACCGGAAATTTAGATCCGGAAACTTCGGAAGGAATTATCCGGCTGCTGAGCGATATTTCCAAAACAGGAACCGCAGTGATCATCGCCACGCACGACATGCACGTGGTGAATAGCTTTCCAAGCCGCATACTGAGATGTGAGAATGGCGAGGTTTTTGATTCTGCAATGGTGAAAGCATAACCAGTTTTTTCCTAATCGTTATCCAAAATTTATAATGATGGATACACTTGCACTCGCCAAAAGGACCGGGGCCATTCACGCATTAAAAGCGATCACCGCGGGGCTTGTCATAGCATATCTTCTTATGGCTTCCATCGAAATGTAAATCTGATTCTTATTAATCATTTAGATTCTTGTCAATGTTTCGTGATGGATCGCTCCGGGGATTCCCCCCCAATAGTACACCATAAAAAACACATAAGAAAAATACGTCCACAACATCGAAAATAAAATGTGGATGATCGTTTCAAACTTTTTTCCTTTCCACAATTTCCGTGAATAGACGAAGAACTGAAAAAACAACCGCACGGCCCAGAAAATAAACATTCCAAACGCTATTTTGCTTCCGAACATGGTGAACAAATCTTCTGCGTAGAAAATGCATAAAACTCCCATCAGTAAGATTGTGAGCGCCACAAAAAAAGTGTGGACATACATCATCTGGTTATTCAGCAGGTTTAATCCGGCCAGCTCTTTTTTCCATTCAAAACGTTTCGGAAAAAACACGTGCATAATTGCAAGGAGAATAAGCACCACTCCGATGATCCGGACTTGCAGGAATAATTGTGACGGGGTCATTTTTGGAGAATGAAGATGGATAAAAATGGTGTGTGCTTTGTTTCTGATACAATGTTCAAACCGGAATCTTTAAAAGTTCTTTTCCAAATTGCATTGGAGAAAAAATGAAAGAAGCCGATAGTATATGCGAAAAAGTTTTGGAGGTCGCGTTGATGTTCGACAACAACAATTTTACCGTCTTCCTTCAATGCGTTTTTTAACTGCCTGAAAAAACCCACACGTTCATTTTGATTCCTGATCTCATGCGCGGCGAGGATTAAGAAAATTACATCGGCAGAATTCTCCCTTAGTGGAATTGCATTTGTGCTGATGGTTTTTGTTCCCGGGTAAGGGGGGTAAGTTTTGCGCGCACGTTCGATGGAAACTTCAGTATGTTTTTTCGGATCATAAAAATCGAAAACAGCCAGTGAAGCATCCGGGTATTTCGAATGAAGAATACCGCTTGTTTCATCAAAACCCGCATTGACATTTACCAGCGTTTGGGAAGAAGAAATCTGCAATGGTTTGAGAAAATTGAGTTCATACAAACGCGAATGGTCATAAACATACCACGATACAAAAAGTGAAATGAACGTTCCGGAAATTATTGCAAGAACAAATCCAAAAAAAATCCAACTCAACGGAAACGGTAAAAAGAAAGCAGCACACAATAAACCCGCAACCAGGCTCAGCGCCAGCACATAAAAATGCCAGTTAAAGCGAACGATATTGATCACGCCCTGGAAGGCTGTTCGTCTTACGGTTTCCATATTTCCTTTTTACCTTTTTTCCAGTAATACGGAATGTTCTCAATGATAAAAGCGTTCGCCAATACAATTTCTTTAAATCCTTTTTGATCAAGAAAATGAATTTTATGGCTCAACACTTCCACCGGTTTCGGGATCCAGCTTTCGCGCACACCTTCTATGATCAGCACTTCATTCGTCTCATTGTTCACTGTAAAAGTAAAAGGGAGTGGTCCTGCAAAACGTCTCGCCTCTTTCCAATCTTTGAATGGTGAAGTTGTTGGCAATTGTATTTCTTCACCGGTCCTGAGGGAAATGCCCAGGCCTGATTTTTCAGAAACAACCGAAATACGATCAGCGACTTTCGTAAGCTTTATATCGGTGGTTGTGTATTTATAATGCGTGAAAATGTTTCCGAAAAAAGACATTTTCTTTTTATCTGTCTCCGATTTAAGGATATAAAGCCCGCGAAGATTTTTCCCTTCTGTGTTTTTATACCGTACAAATACCCGGTATCCTATTAGGAAAAAATCATTCCCGAGAAATTCCGGAAATCCTTTCGGGCGAAGTTTTTTTGTGGAGACCATCGCCACCGCAACAAATCCCCATTTCTCATCAAACGTATCAGGAGTAAGGCACACCGGCAAAAGCGATCGCAATTCCTCCACGGGCACCGCGAAAGTGAGCACGATGGAGCTTTCAAAAAAAGTCTCAACAGCGAAAGGATGGTCTTTGAGTGAAAACATCAGGGAGTTTTGCTTACGCGTAATTTTTTATTAAACACAAATTCATTGAAGAAAATTACAACAATAAAAAACAATGCTATGAGCGAATTCCATTTTCCGAAAAGCAGGAGATCAGGAACTACGATAAGCTCCATGATGTTCATCATAGCAATAACAAACATTTGCACCATTGCGCACCATCGTGACTTTATCCGGGTTACGATCCACAAGAACATCAGAATTTCCAGCACACCGATGGTTTTTGTCGCGATCGTGTCATACTCCTGTCCGAGAATGCGGCCCACAATTTCTTGATGACGCGGAACAAAATTCAGAAGCTTGCAAAAAAGTCCGTTGATCAGCCAGACGAGGCTTATGGAAATTGTGAGAATAGTGTTGACCAGCGGAATTTTTGAGCTTGTCGTTCTATTCATGGCAGTAATTTACGATTGAATCAGCCGCACAATTTTTTCCGCGTTCTTTTTATTCGAAAATTTATCTGCCAGGAGCATTTTCCGCTTTTCAATTTCCTCTTCTTTAAAATCTTCACGAAATAATTTCAGCAGCTGTGATTTTAAAGCCGGTGCAGTTTCTCCTGTGACGCATAACGATTCCAAACCTGTATTCGCCACCATCGGAGAATTCACCAAAGCAAATCTTCCACGGAAAAGCGCAGCTAATAATTTCAATTTAATGCCGGTGGCCTGGAAAGTCGGCAGAACATTTATATGTGCGTCAGCAATCAGCTGGTCAATCTCAGCGGTTGAAATATTTGCTTTTAGCGTGATATTTCTCTTTTCAGCGACCAGCTTTTTTAATTCTTCAGAAGGATTATTTCCGGCAATAACTAATGGAATGTCAATTGTATCAAACACTTCACGCGAGAGGAAAAGCGCCGCAAGATTGTTCTCCCCTACTTCCAGGTTTCCATGATACAAAGCGAATTTCCCTTTGCCGGGTTGGATCATTACATTTTCATACGGATGAAAAGCCATCACGTGATGGACATTTTTATAACGGGCAGAAAGACATGCGGCATCAGCAGGAGAAATGGCCAGCACAGCATCAGCCATGCCTAATTTTTTTTCGAAACGCTCCAGCTTCTTTGCTTCACGGCGAAAATAAAACCGTTTCGCAAATTTCGATTCCACATCAGCAAGCGAACGGTAATAATCATGTTCGATATTATGTGTGCGGACGAACTTTTTCTTTGCTTTTAATTCAGGCGCATCGAGATACGCGCAGCAGTGAAGTCCTTCAAATAAAACAGGCGCGTTATCGGAAGAAAGATTTTTAAGCAATTCATCTGAACGACGCGATGCAATGATGTAAGGCAAAGAAGAAAATAAAAGGTTATTTCTCGTCTGGCGCTTGTAATAATTTACCGAAGCACAGATTTTCTCCAGCTCATTTGACTTTTCTCTTCCGTACATGAAACAATGCAGGTGAACAGCGATGCCCATTTCTTTCAACGCCTTGATTTTGTAATACACGTCAATGACACCGCCATAGCTTGGAGGGAACGGAACGTCGAATGATACTATATGAATAGCGTTAACGGGCAAAATGGGTCTGTTGGTGTATTGGGAGGTGTGCGGCGCAAATTTACAAATACCTTGTTACAGATGTACGATTTTACTGAGTGCGAATTTACGAATACCTTGCTATGGATGCACGAATTACGATGTACGAGGTACGATTTATTAGAAATTGGAGGAAAGAATGTGAATTCACAGGTGTTCTGTTACAAAAACTGCGAATAAACAGCTTTAATTTTTTCTTCTTCTTTTTCCCAGGTTAATTCCTGTACTGCTTTTTGGGTATTCGCTTTCCAGGTGGCGTATTCATCCCCGCTTAACATTTCGTTGATAATCTTCGCGATGGTTTGCGGATGATGATCAGGAGTAATTCGTCCAACATTGTACGTTTCAACAATTCGTTTTACCTCGACAAGATCGGATGCGAGAACGGGAATGCCGGCATGTATGTAATCGAAAATTTTATTCGGGAGGCTGAAACGATAATTAATATTCGTGTCTTTATCGAGGGTTAATCCGATATCCGCAAGGGCAGTCCATGCGCTCAATTCATCCGGCGGAAGCTTGTTCACGAAAATAATTCTGCCTTCGAGATGTTCCTTTTCCGCCATTTCTTTGAGCTGGTGGATGACATCACCACCACCGATGATGAGCAGCACGGCATTGTCGATGAACTGCATGGCTTCCACCGCTTCTTCAGCGCCACGATGCACATTGATGCCGGCGCCCTGTAACAAAATGATTTTTTTGTTTTCAGGAAGATGAACTTCACTTCGCGTCAACTGTCGTGTAGCCGGAATATTTTTCCGTGGAATATTCCGCACCACTTCCGGACGAATACCATAATGCGTTTCATACCATTCTGCAATGGATTCGTTCACCGTAAAAACGAATTTCAGCTTAGGGAAAATTCGCTTTTCAAGCCGCTTCCACATTTTTTGTTTGGACGGCCGGTTGATTAGTTCGGGAACTTCAGTAAAAATTTCGTGTGTATCGTACACCAGCGGTTTTTTACGCCATTTCGAAACCACATAATTCGGCCAGAGCGTATCGAGATCGTTTGAAACGTAAACATCCGCTTTGTTGCTCCATAAAAACCAAAACAACCGCCACTGAAAAGCGACATAAAACCACACACCCTTCTCAGCGGAAAGCTTCATTCGGAAGGTAGAATATTTCCGGTCGGCAAGCGGGAGGCTATCCTGTTTCCTGCGCCCGACAAGCAGCACATCAAATCCCATATCGCTCAACGTGGTACATGTTTTATGCACACGCTGATCGGTGACGAGATCGTTGATAACGGAAACTGTTATTTTCTTCAAAAGGGTGCGAATTACGAATCATGCGAATATACGAATTGTGAGTGCAGAGAATTTCGGTAATCCGTTCGTATATTCGCATGATTCGTAATTCGCACCCATGGCAATGGTAATCCAAAAGGATATTTCACTCAAACCGCTCAATACATTCGGTATGGATGTAAAAGCGCGTTGGTTTGTGGAATTAAATTCGAAAGCGCAACTGGAAGAATTGTTTGGTTCCACGGAATGGAAAGAAAAGCCCCGTTTTATTCTAGGTGGCGGAAGTAATATTCTTTTTACGAAAGATGTGGATGCGCTGGTGGTGCGGAATGAGCTGAAAGGAATTGAGGTTGTAAAAGAAGATGCTGATTTTATTTATGTGCGATCGGGCGCAGGAGAAGTGTGGCATGAATTTGTGATGGATTGCATAAAAAACAATCGCGCGGGCGTTGAAAATCTTTCACTGATACCGGGAAGCGTTGGCGCGGGACCGATGCAGAATATCGGCGCGTATGGTGTGGAATTAAAAGACATTTTCCATGAATTGGAAGCTTATCATCTTGCAGAAGGATATACGCGGACTTTTTCGGCGGAAGAATGCAAATTCGGTTATCGTGAAAGTGTGTTCAAGCGCGAATTGAAAAACCAGTTCTTCATCACTTGGGTCACTTTCCGATTGAAGAAAAATCCGGTTTTGAATACAAGCTACGGCGCGATAGAAAAAGAGCTGGAAGTGATGGGAATTAAAACCCCTACGATTGCCGCCATCTCGCAGGCGGTGATCAACATCCGGAGCAGCAAGCTTCCTGATCCGAAAGAGATTGGCAACGCGGGAAGCTTTTTTAAAAACCCGGTGGTGAGCGCAGATAAACATGCTCAGCTGAAAAAAGATTTTCCGGAGATTGTTTCTTATCCTTCCGGCGCCGACTACAAATTAGCAGCAGGATGGATGATCGAAAAATGTGATTGGAAAGGAAAACGTTTCGGTGATGCCGGTGTGCATAAGAACCAGGCGCTGGTGCTGGTGAATTATGGAAATGCGAAGGGGAATGAGATTTTTGATTTGTCGACGCGTGTGTTGGAGAGTGTGATGGAGAAGTTTGGGGTGATGCTGGAGCGGGAAGTGAATATTTTGTGATTTTCTTTCGTCAGCCTTCGATACATTTTTCTTTTTCGTCAGCCTTCGATACATTTTTCGCTAAGGGAAATCGTATTAAAGAGAACATTGCTAAGCGAAAAACACTCAGTCTGACAAAAGAGAAAATCAAAAATATGTTTCTTTTGCGTGAGGGATTGCAGTGAAAAGCCCGCAGTGTGTTTGATTGTGCGGTGGCGGACTTGCAACGAAAAGCCCGACTTGACGCAGGAAAGGCACGCCATTGTTAATTATTAATTTGCTCACCAGTCATTACCACCCTGTCACCAATAAATTTCTTGCGGCTTTAAAGCTGCACTTCGTATATTTTGAATACGCCAATGCGGCTCTTGTTCTGATTTCGTCGTTGCTTTCGTTGTTGACATAACCTGTAATTGCATCGTGCACGGTATATGCTTCGGGGCCCATTAAATTGCTGGTCCAAAGCAAAGGATAAGCTGTTGTTTCTTTCAGGAGCGGGGCAAAATAAGTTTTACTGAAGCAGGCAAGAATGATACAATCTCTTTCTTTGTTGTCGGCATTTTCAAAAGATTCGTCTAATTGAAAATCCATCAGGCCGTCGTGCCCGATGTAACATAGCAATTTGGAATTTCCAC
The DNA here is from genome assembly GCA_030855855.1 of Bacteroidota bacterium. Lineage (GTDB taxonomy): Bacteria > Bacteroidota > Bacteroidia > Palsa-965 > Palsa-965. The sequence goes on from JALYQL010000045.1 coordinate 12,099, forward strand.
CAATACCAATTGTCCTGTTATCGATTTGAATAGTGTCTTTGCTTCGTCCCGAACAGCTGAACAAAAATTCTTTAGTGCATTGTTTTATATACTGTCCATCATACGCATCGGCAACGAGATAATAATTTTTTGTTACGTGTTTAAAAACGATTCGTTCCAATCTTATGGAGTCTGTTTTTTGAGATCGCAAAAATTTCCATTCCTTGCTGTTTTTGAAATAGGTGCGAACACCGTATCCCCAACCCCAATACAAATTATTATCCGGGTCCTGGCCATTCCCGATTTTAGCGCCTACAGGAACAATGCCTTGATATTTATTATCGCAAAGCGCAACAAAAATGTGGATGGTCTTATAGTTCGTGTCAAGCTGCAGTACCTGTTCTTGTATTGCTTCGCTGTATATAGAATGTTGATCGTGAATTATTGCATTTCCCGTCTGAACATGACAGCTTGCCAGGTAAAATGAAAAAAGTAAAAAAATAGATGATTGCCTGATCATTGAATAGCTATGAGTTTAAGTATAAGCAAAGCGGTCTTTGCTTTATAAATTTTCTATGTGAAATTTACTGCTTCGAATTGTGCAGATTAATCTCAAACGGATGCTTTACAAAGACCTGAAATCTCATCTGCACATCTACAAATTTGCACATCCGCACATCAAAATTTCCCACCCATCTTCTTCACCTCTTCCCAAAATCCGGGATAAGATTTGCCTACTACTTCCGGATTTTCCAACGTCATGCCCGGGTATTTTATTGCAAGCGGTGCAAAAGCCATAGCCATACGATGATCGAGATAAGTATTGATATGCAAATGAGCATCTGCCTTTCCGTCGAAAGATTTTATTTGTAAGAGACCGCGGGAAGGTTCGTCGCAGGTAACGCCCATTTTTGCCAGCTCCTTTTTCAACGCTTCGACGCGATCGGTTTCTTTTATTTTGAGCGTGTTCAATCCGCAGAGCAAAGTTGGAATTTTTAATACTGATGCGGTGACTGCGACTGTCTGCACGATATCGGGACAATCTTCGAAATCAAAAGCGAATGCGCTTGGGCGGTACCCGTTTTTTGTGAGGCGGATTCCTGTTTCTTCGAATGTAGTGGTGACACCGAGAAAAGGGAATACCAGCGCGCAGACTGCATCGGCCTGCATGCTGTCTTTCAATAATCCGGGAAGAAAAATATCGGCTTCATCCGCAAGTGCGGCCATGGAATACCAATAAGAAGCAGCGCTCCAATCTTCTTCGACACGGAATTGATTCAACGGATCGTCGACCTGGTATTGCTGGTTGCTTACTGCGAGCGAATTTCCATTCCAGACCGGATATACACCAAAACGTTCCATGATACGAATGGTCATGTCGATATACGGGCGCGATACGATAGTTCCTTTGAAATGTATGACAAGTCCATTGTGCATCGTTGGTGCGATCATGAGCAAAGCAGAAATAAACTGGCTGCTTACACTTCCGTCGACTTCAATTTCTCCGCCGCGTAATGGTCCGCCGAAAATTTTCAATGGGGGAAATCCTTCTTTCCCGGTATATTCAATATCCGCACCGATCCCTTCCAGTGCTTTCACTAGAATTCCAATTGGGCGCTCTTTCATTCTGTCGGAACCTGTGAGGTGATAAACACCGGGAATGGAAGAAAGCAAGGCTGAAAGAAAACGCATAGAGGTTCCGGCAGCACCAACATCATAGGTATTGCCGTCTTCGTGTGTTTTTAATTCTTCGATAATTCTGCCGAGAGAAACGGTGTCTTCCGCGTCTGAAACTTCGGGGATCCAGAAATCTGTTCCGGTGAGCGCACGGATAATCAATAACCGATTGCATTCGCTTTTTGAAAGCGGGAGCTTGACTTCACCTTTTAATATTTTCGGAATGCTGAGTGAAAAAGGCTGCATAGGGGTTAGCTTTTTATCGCGAGTTTCGAAACCGTGCGGTAATAATTTATGGCGTCAATAATATCTGTGGCGGCGGCTTTTTTATTTATGACAGGTTTGCCGATTGCATCAAGCAGTGTAAAATAAATAATGCCGTTCTCATTTTTCTTATCGTGCCGCATCAGCTCGATGAGCCTGTGATCGGTCATGGGATCTATTTCGACAGTGCCATAAAGCTGTAGCAGCGATTGTGTAATTTCTTCAAGCTCATTTTCTTTTAATCCTGCAAGCTGGTTCGACATCCACGATTCACAGATCATTCCGACAACCACTGCTTCTCCATGCAAAAGAGATGCTTCACCGCCTTCAAGAAAAAAACTTTCAAGCGCATGGCCGATGGTGTGACCGAAATTCAGCACTTTTCTCCTGCCGGTTTCAAAAGGATCTTTGTCGACAATTTCTGATTTAATGCGAATAGAGCGGAGGATTATTTCATCCCACGAAACATCGTCAGCGACATTAACAGTAATTAATTTATCCCAGTATTCTTTTTCAGCAACCAAACCGTGTTTGAGCGCTTCAGCAAAACCGGATAACATCTGCCTGCGGGGAAGCGAGCGGAGAAATCCCGGAAAAACAAAAAGCTCTTTCGGATCTGCGAATGCTCCTACTTCGTTTTTTAATCCGTCGAGGTCGACACCTGTTTTTCCACCAACAGAAGCATCGATCTGCGCAAGCAAAGTTGTCGGCACATTGACGAAAGCAATGCCACGCTTGAAGGTCGCGGCAATAAATCCTCCCATGTCGGTAATGACACCACCACCAAGGTTGATCAGCAGTGATTGGCGGTCGGCGCCTAATTCGCCCAGCACACGCCACACATTCAAACAGACTTCAATCGTTTTATTTTTTTCCCCGCTTTCAAGCTCGATGATCTCAGCTTCGGCCAGTTTTTTTACACGTGAAACCAATTGCGGAAGACAATGCTGCAGTGAATTCTCATCGACAAGGATAAAAATCTTTGAGAATTTGTTCTTTTTGAGGAAAGAATTCAGCTGATCGGGGGCAGCATCGCCGATTTGAATGGAATAGTTAGGGGAGGCGATGGTGCTTAAGGGGCTTGCCATAGCTAACAAAGATGCAAAAAGGATTCGAAGATTCGATAATTTGAAGATTCAAAGCCATGAAACATTTTTCGAATATTCAAATTTTCGAATCTTTAAATGCTTCCGAAACCGTACTTTTGCTATCACTATTTATGGTGTCCTTCGACAATACTGAAATCGCTTTTTCCGGCAAATCCGATGCTGATCTCCGCCGTTCGTTCTGGCTGTTCAGAATGATCGGTAGCCCAACGTTCGTGAAGATCGGCAAGGCAATGACCACTTTCGCGCTCAATCTTCATCTTCCGATCAAGGGCATGATAAAGGCCACCATCTTTAAGCAGTTTGTTGGCGGAGAAACAATCGAAGAATGCAACCGCACAGTAGAAGTGCTTGGCAAATTCCGCATTGGAACGATCCTTGATTATTCGGTGGAAGGAAAAGAATCGGAGATGGATTTTGACGCGTGCTGTGCAGAAACCATCGCGACTGTAGAGCGTGCAAAAAATGATCTTCATATTCCGTTCTGCGTTTTTAAAGTTACGGGCCTTGCCCGTTTTGCATTGCTGGAAAAAGTTTCGGCTAGAGAAAAGCTCTCGGTTGAGGAAGCATCAGAATTCAAACGTATTCACCAGCGTGTAGAAAAGATCTGCTCTACCGCTCATCAGCATGGCAAGCCTATATTTATTGATGCCGAAGAAAGCTGGATCCAGCATGCGATCGATGAGCTGGCAGATGATATGATGCTTAAGCTCAACAAAGAAAAAGCGATCGTTTACAATACCTTTCAATTGTACAGGAAAGACCGTCTTGGATTCCTGAGAAAATCGCTGGAGAGGGCAAAGCAGCATAATTACATTCTGGGTGCGAAGCTTGTGCGTGGCGCTTATATGGAAAAGGAAAGAGCGCGCGCAGAAAAAATGAATTACCCTTCGCCGATCCAGGATACAAAGGAAAACACGGATCGGGACTATGATGCTGCATTACATTTTTGTGTGGGCCATATTGATCGCATAGCGGTTTGTGCAGGAACTCATAATGAAAGCAGCTCTTTGTTATTGGTCAAAGCGCTGGAAGAAAAAAATATCGTACACGATCATCCGCATATTTTCTTTTCACAATTGCTCGGCATGAGCGATCATATCAGCTTCAATCTTGCAAGCGATAATTACAATGTTGCGAAGTATGTGCCGTATGGCCCGGTGAAGGAAGTGCTTCCTTATCTTATTCGCAGAGCGCAGGAAAATACTTCTGTGAAAGGACAAACCGGAAGGGAATTGTCGCTTATTATTAAAGAGAAGAAACGTCGGAGGAATTAATTACCAATTATCCCAAGGGGACGCCTTCGGTGCAGGATTACCAATTCCGAATAGTCACAACTGTAATGTCGTGTTCATATAATTTTTCATTGGTAATTGGTAATTTTTCCTGGTAATTGGTAATTATTCTTCAGGATCATACGTTCTCACATAATAATGTTTAGGGCGGGCGCGCATTGTCTTTTGATTCTGGTAACAAATGCCGAGCGTTGCATTAATGTAATAACCATTGCGCATTATTCCGGGAGAAACATGCAGCTGCACAAATGAACTTTTGTGATAGCGATAATAAGCGGTGATGTTCCCTTCTACTCCTACACTACCCGGATTTAAATAAGATTCCATTCTGTTCGAAGCAAGCCATCCACCGGCACCGAGCAAAACGCTGTACTTTTCCCGTTGAATGAGGATCACAGAAAAATGCGACCTGAATTCCGTTACAATAAGGCTGCGGTTATCGATCCATGTGTGCATGGAAACAATATTATTAGAAGGGCCGGTGGAAACATCTGTCACTTCGGCTATTATTTTCTGACGCTGAAATGCAAAAACGCCAAAGCCTGCATCCCATTCCATCCGGCGCATGAACGGATACGTGAAAAATAATCCCGCATGCATCGCGTCACCGACGGTCAGCTTTAATACTTGCTGTATTCCCAGGGTCGCTTTGGGGTGCGCTTGGAAAAGATAATGATCAGGAGCTGTGAATTGCAAACGTCCGACAAAGATCCCGAAGTATTGCGGTCTTTTGATCAACGTTGTATCATCCTGCTGAGCGGAAACAGCAGTGGTGATAAACAGAAGAAATGTCAAAAAAAAGAGGTTGCGGGTCAAATCGGATTCTTAAGAGAAGACAAGATATAAATTTATAAAGAAAGAAATTCCCCTAAATGAATATAGCTCCATTATCATTGACATTTACCACCTGGAAAACAATTATTTCCGTTCCTATAAATAAGCGGTTTAACCTCATCAATTTCCTATCTTTACCACGGCCGAAAAAGCCGTTAATTATTATGAGCAATTCCGTTTCCCCAAAAGTCCGCGAGCTATCTGTCAGTGAGATGGCCGGCACACTTATCGGTTCAGAAATCATCAAGCTTGCCGCGGAAATCAACGAAAAGATCCGCAACGGCGAAACGGTTTTTAATCTTACGATCGGTGATTTTAATCCGAAAATATTTCCGATTCCTTCGGGATTAAAAAAAGAGATCATCGCTGCATACGATAACGATGAAACGAATTATCCCGCTGCTGATGGTGTTCTGGAATTGCGTAAAGCTGTTTCCAATCTCATCGAAAAACGCCAGGGATTAAAATACGAGACCAACGAAATTCTCATCGCCGGCGGGGCACGTCCTGTGATCTATGCGATTTACAGAACGCTCATTGATCCGGGTGATAAAATTCTTTTCCCGGTTCCTTCCTGGAATAATAATCATTACACCCATTTAAGCACCGGCGATTATGCGCAGCAGGTGCTGGTGGAAACAAGCCCGGAAAACAATTTCATGCCTGCCGCGAAAGATCTTGCACCTCATCTTTCAGAAGTTGCAATGGTTGCTCTTTGTTCTCCTTTGAATCCTACCGGAACAACCTTCACGAAAAAAGATCTTGAAGAAATCTGCGATCTTATTCTTGAAGAAAATCAACGTCGTGGTCCGGATCAAAAACCGCTTTACTTATTATATGACCAGATCTACTGGGCATTGACATTCGGAGAAGTAAAACATTACGACCCGGTTTCCCTTCGTCCTGAAATGCGCAACTACACGATCTTCGTTGATGGAATTTCAAAGTCGCTCGCATCAACAGGCGTGCGCGTAGGCTGGGCAATGGGACCAAAGCCGATCATCGACAGCATGAAATCTATTCTTTCGCATGTAGGCGCGTGGGCTCCGAAAGCTGAACAGGTAGCAACTGCTAAATTCCTGAATGATCTTGATCAGTATGACGCTTTCATTGATGATATCCGCGCGAAGATAAATGACCGCCTCGTTGCATTTCATAACGGATTCCAGTCGCTGAAGAAAAAAGGTTATCGGGTAGATTCTATTGCGCCACAGGCCGCTATTTACCTCACGATCCGGTTTTCGCTGCACGGACAAAAAACACAGGACGGAAAAATTTTAGAAACGACAAAAGATGTAACGAAATATATTCTTGATGAAGCGAAGCTGGCTGTCGTGCCATTTTATGCGTTCGGAGCTTCTCCCGACTCTGACTGGTATCGTTTGTCTGTCGGAACCTGCAATCTTGAAGATGTAAATTTAATTATCGGGAGCCTTGACAAAGCGCTCTCCAAACTTTCCTGATCTCCCGGTCAGCTTCACTGATGAAAAACAATCGTTATTGCGTTATTATGGCAGGTGGTGTCGGAACAAGATTCTGGCCCATGAGCCGAACCGCTCATCCAAAACAATTCATTGATGTGATGGGAAGCGGAAAGACTTTACTTCAGTCCACTTTTTCACGCACGCTCGATATTTGTCCGCCAAAAAACATTTACGTGGTAACAAATGAAAGCTACCGTTCTCTCGTAAAAGAACAGCTTCCTGATATTCCTGATGAAAATATTCTTTGCGAGCCGGCAAGGAAAAACACCGCTCCATGTGTTGCCTATGCTGCGTGGAAAATTAACGCAATCAATCCTGATGCTGTGATGGTCGTTGCACCATCTGATCACCTGATCACCAAAATAGATACGTACGTAAAAGCGATCCGTTCGTGCATGACGAAAGCCGCTACTGAAGATTGTCTTATAACGATCGGCATCCGTCCCACTCGCCCGGATACGGGGTATGGCTATATTCAATACGTGGAGGCTGAACCGCCGCAAAAGGACAAACGCATTAAAAAAGTAAAAACATTTACAGAGAAGCCTGACCTTGACATGGCGAAATTTTTTCTGCAGAGCGGAGATTTTCTCTGGAATGCCGGAATTTTTGTGTGGAGTGCGAAGAGCATCATCAATGCGTTTGAAAGTCTGATGCCTGAGATGGCGCAGATCTTCAATGAAGGGAACGGAAAGTGGAATACGAATGAAGAAGCTGCTTTTTTGAAAGACGCGTACGGCCGTTGCAAAAACATTTCCATCGATTACGCGATCATGGAAAAGGCGAAGAATGTTTTTGTGCGCACTTCCATCATCGGCTGGTCTGATCTCGGAACATGGGGATCTCTTTATACGCATATCAAGAAAGATGCGAATGGCAATGCGATAGTCGGCAAGCAGGTAATGTTGTACAATTCAAAAAACTGCGTGGTGCATGTGCCTAATGACAAGCTGGTAGTGATCGAAGGGCTTGATGATTATATCGTGGTGGAATCGGATAATATTCTGCTGATCTGCAGAAAGCAGGACGAACAGCAGATCCGCACATTTGTCAACGATGTAAAAATCGCTAAAGGAGATAAATTCGTATGAGAACCGGACTTGTTTTTTTCTTCTCCGTATTAATTTTCGTTAGCTGTAAGGAAGAAACGAAAAAAGACATTCCCGATCCGAAAGGAAAATGGGAAAACCCTGTTGCATGGGACAATAATTACATCACATGGACTATACGTCCTGATTCAGTGATGCTTTTTAAATGTAAAAAATTGTTTTGTCCCGGAACAAAATATTTTGTTTCAGCAGGTAAATGGAGCATTGAAAACGACAGCATACTGGTGATGAAAAAATTTACCGACGGAAGGAAATACGATCTGAAAGAATTATTTCCGGAACTTTCCACTATAGGATCTGACTCTTTTAATATTATCGGGCTGGACATGGAGGCAAGACTTCTGCTGACTAAAGACAGCCTGTATGATATTGAACTGACAGGAAAAAGGTCGAAGCAAAAAGTTTATGCGAGGAAAAATTAATTAATAATGTGCAAATGAATAATTAATAATTCTGTTCGCGTGGAATTATTAATTATTCATCTGCACATTATTAATTCTCACTCACTTCATCAGGATCAAAGATGGTGAAGGAATAGGAATAGGATTTCACCTTTCCATCCACTTTTACATTTGAAACTTTTACGGTAATTTTTTTATTGAGCATGCCGAGTGTTTCAAAGCCTTTTTTCTTTTCGGACATATCATAATAACTGTAGTCATAATCTTCTTTTAATCCTTTCATGGTCCAGACAATTGTCGGATCGCCATAATTCTTTTTCCCGCGGCTGACGATCGTGCATGGAAATATTTTATCTCCCGATTTCACTTCAACCGTAGCTACAGTAAAATCTGCGCCACCGGGAACTGCAAAGCTCCATTTCGGATAAACGACCTGGCAGGGAATAAATCCACGAAACGGATAACCAAAATATTCAGGAACAATTCCATGGAAGGAAGATGTGTCTTTTGCTTCATCAAAGCTTTCCATCACACGAACTGCGTATGCGCCCGGTGTAGCGCCCACGCCTATCTTGTAGCTTTTCGAATTCAGCAACCAGCGACGGTGCCCGCAATCATTATTTGCAGCGCTGCCATCCTGTATTTCATCTGCAATAATTAAACGGATGCTTTTATCTACGATGGTTGAAAGGTTGGAAGTCGAAGCTCCCAGCTTCCCATCGGCAGAATAGCATTTCATCGACGCATCCGGGTTATGATTGAGCTGATTATTCGCATTCATGATTACTGCAGCAGCCTGTGCATATTTACACCACGCAGAATCAAGCGTCACGTGGTCATACACTCCCGCAAGGCGACGGTAATAATTGATTCTTGTGAGCATATTTACATAAGCCTGGCGGGATAGATGTCCGGGCTTGCAGGAGCTTTCTTTACCGCTCCAACCTAATTGTTCCGGAGCAGTAATTTCTGTAGCAACAAAACTTTTGCGGTAATCGTCAGCTGCTTTTTTCTTTGCGATCTCATCCTCATCACCGGCAAAAGTGAAAAGGAATAATGGCAAGGTTAAAAGGAATACTGTGGGGAGAATTCTTTTCATGCTTTTAGAACGTTAAGCGTACAAATAAAGTATGTCAGCGTTTTGGTGGCTCATGGCCCTTGACATAACCCCTGAAAGCGCCGGATAAATAAAAATCAGCGCGCAGGCCGATGATCGCGCCTTTATCAGTTACATGAACAAAAAAAGCTCCGCCAACGCCAACATCATAATAGATCTTGCGGATATATTGCACCTCGGCATAACCACCTACAGAAACGTATGGATTGTTATTGTCATAAGAAAGCGGAGGGCCGATATAATTGTAACCCGTACAGTAAGAGATGCCGCCGACCATGGCAAGATTAAATTTTTCAGTTTCTTTCCGGTAAGGAATCCAGCCCGCATGCAATTGGTAGTTATTCCAAAGACCGAAATTATCGCCGGTCATCATTCCTCCTAAGCGGAAATAATGCCGGCGGATATGAAAATTATAATTTACTCCGATAACAAATTGCGCGCGCGGGTAAGCGGTATTCGCTGCCGGACCAACACCTCCGCTGAACCAGTTATTGTAAACACGAAAACGCTTATTATTAATTATAATTTCGCGTTTGTAATTTTCCTGCAGCTTATACTTCAGGGTATCCTGACCGAAAGAAAATTCAGGAAGGCAGAGCACAAAAAACAAAAAGAGAATTAGGGTTCTGAAAAGCTTCATTTTTTACAAAGGTCTACTGTAAAGATACAGAAGCAAATTCATTTTTCAATTGACGGAAGCTACCTCTTATAGAGGAAATAGCACCAGATGCCAATTCAAAATTCAAGGATTCAAAATTCAAGGATTCAAAACGGGACATAGGGGCTTAGTGAAACAGAAATTCCCCTGAAGTAGCTTCAGGGGAATTTTCAATCTTGAATTTTGAATCTTTGAATTCTATTTCAATGATCCAACCATGTCTTCAGGACGGACCCATTGATCAAATTCTTCCGCGGTAAGATATCCTGTTTCGATCGCTGCTTCTTTGAGCGTTTTATTTTCTTTGTGGGCTTTTTTGGCGATCTCGGCGGATTTGTAATAGCCGATATGCGTGTTCAATGCAGTAACAAGCATCAGTGAATTTTCCATGTGCTTTTTGATCACAGGTAAATTCGGTTCGATGCCGTCGGAACATTTTTCCGCGAACGATACACACGCGTCGCCGATCAGTCTTGCGCTTTGCAATACATTCGCAGCGATCAATGGTTTAAAAACATTCAATTCAAAATGTCCGTTCGATCCGCCGATAGAAACCGCTACATCATTTCCCATCACCTGCGCGCAAACCATGGAAAGCGCTTCAGGTTGTGTTGGATTTACTTTTCCGGGCATGATGGAAGAGCCGGGTTCGTTATCCGGAATAACAATTTCACCGATTCCAGAACGTGGCCCGGAGCTAAGCATGCGAATATCGTTTGCAACTTTCATCAATGAAACGGCACAACGTTTTAATGCGCCGGATAATTCCACCATCGCGTCGTGAGCTGCAAGCGCTTCAAATTTATTTGGTGCAGTCACAAACGGGAAGCCGGTAAACTCTGCGATTTTTTTCGCCACCAGCACATCGTATCCGTTTGGTGTATTTAATCCGGTTCCGACTGCTGTTCCGCCGAGTGCGAGTTCACGCACCATTTCAAGCGCGTTCTTCACTGCACGAATGCTGTTGGTGATTTGCTGCACGTAACCGGAAAATTCCTGGCCGAGTGTAAGCGGTGTTGCATCCATAAAATGTGTGCGGCCGGTTTTGACAATGTTGTTGAATTTTTTCGCTTTCACATCCAGCGAATCGCGTAAACGTTCTAATCCCGGAATTGTACATTCGCTTGCTAATTTATAGGAAGCGATATGCATTGCAGTCGGGTAAGTATCGTTTGATGACTGTGATTTATTCACATCATCATTCGGGTTCAGCACTTTTTTTTCGTCTGTCAGTTTTCCTCCGCTGATAACATGTGCGCGGTAAGCAATCACTTCATTCGCGTTCATATTGCTTTGCGTGCCCGAGCCTGTCTGCCAGATTACCAAAGGAAACTGATCGTCGAGCTTGCCTGTAAGAATTTCATCGCAGACCACGGAGATCATATCTCTTTTCGCAGCATCTAAAACGCCGAGATCAGCATTTGCATGCGCGGCGGCTTTTTTCAGGTATGCAAACGCGTGAATAATTTCCTTCGGCATACTCGCTTCAGGCCCGATCTTAAAATTATTTCGGGAGCGTTCGGTCTGCGCGCCCCAGTATTTATCTGCGGGCACTTGTACTTCGCCCATTGTGTCTTTTTCGATGCGGAAATTGGTGGTGGCTGTTGTCATTATGCGGCTTTGTTATTGTTAATGTATTCTTCTAATTCTGTTATGAATGTTTTGAAATAGGGCACTTTATTTTTCAGTTTATCGATATCTAATTCTGAAAATAAATTGGGACTATCTTTTGGTTCGTATCGTTGATGTTTACATTTGTCGCGAAGCCATTTTTTGGGCTTTTCCTGAAACATGGGATTGCCGTTAAAAGTCGCTTCTGTTTTAAATCTTTTATTAAAACCATCCAAGTCCGCAATAATCAATGCTTCCAGTGTATGAATATGAAGTAGAAAAAAGCTTTGGGCAGTCGCTTTATTTTTTATTCCCTGATAAAAAACAGCTCGTTCACCAGTTTTATTTTCATCATTTACATCGGCATCCAGATCGCGCTGGACAATTAATGCATCAATCTTTTTACTAGATAATTCAAACTCCAAAAGATCAAGAGTTCTTTTCTGATCAAGCTGAGTTCCATTCACCCTTTTTAAAAGGGGTATAAACTGGAGATTTTCGTAATGTTTATTTAATAAAGTTTTTAGTGCATCGCGATCATACTCCGATTCGCCTATCATTCCTATTCGCAACATATCTATTTATCATTAAAATCCGTGTATCTCCAAAAATCACTCAAGTACATTTTTTCCATGTATTTTGTTGCGGTTTCCTTTTCTTCATCTGTCATGTGACGAAGCTGGGTTCCTTTTTCACTATCGTGTTCACAAAGGATAATTTTATCTAATTCATCAATTCCCAATATATCCAATACTTGTGGTGAATGTGTGGTAATAATAATTTGTTGATCAATGGACTGCTCTTTTAAAAAGGACATCAGCAAGTGTAGTTGATGCGGGTGAATTCCTAATTCAGGTTCTTCGATAAAGTGAATCTTGGAAACAGCACTAATATCACTAGTAAAAGAATGATTTGAAAGTTCGGAAAGCATAAAAACAATTCGCTTTGTGCCATCTGATAAATGGGCAAACGATTTCCATGAATTTTCTGAATAAAATTCAAATGTCAAATTCCTTATCGACATTTCATTGCTTTGCTCTGAATAAGAAACAACAGTGTCCTGAGACAAACGAACATCTGAGATGGGTGAATATCCTTTTAATACCTCCGCTAATCTTTTCGAAAGTTCATTCGTTTTCTCAATAAGGGCATCTTTGAATGTTGAGCTCTGGATCGGCGCTTTACTTTCACTAAAAATTGCGCGGAATGATCGTATAAAATTGTTCCCGTAAAAATCCTTGAGCCCAAAAGCTAATAGCCGGCCTATTTCCTGGGGGTGAATCTTCCCTTTTACCTTAAGTTTTATTGATGAATGCAGTGGTTCTGTCCAAAGACCAAGCGTAGACGCTAAGCCATGGCGAACAAATTCGCTACCGATTAATGTTTGCTCTTGTTGTTCTATTTTAGTGAATACTTCAAACCAATCCGCGATTTGACGCGTTTCTTCATATTCTGAAAAATTAACTGGCTTCCCACTGATCTGGAGAGCAAAGTAAGGTTCTGGCTCCTCGTGTGTTCCAAAAATATCAGCTACCGGTTCAATTGAAACAATGTAATCCTTTACCCCCTGAAGGCGAATGATGCCTTTCGCAAAACGGATCTCATTGTCAAAACGACCGCTTACAAATGGGTAAAGAAAGTTTAAAACATTTGTTTTACCACTTCCGTTTTTACCAATTATAATGTTCAGCCCGGCTGAAAGTTCAACTTCAGCGTGCTGAATGGAGCGATACCCCTCAAGCATGGCTTTGGTAATGAAAACAGACTTTTTTTGATCGGACATATGTCAACTAAGATACTGATTTCACGGTCAGATAATTTCTAAAATTCTCTCCGTCGGCCTTCCAATCACCGCCTTATTCCCCTTAATCACAATCGGCCGCTCGATCAAGACCGGGAATTTTACCATTGCTTTGATCCATTTTTCTTCCGTCATTTTCTTGCCTTCGAATTTCTCCTTATAGATCTTCTCTTTTTTACGAATCAGTTCTTCCGCTTTAATTCCCAGCTTCTTCAATACCGCTTTTATTTCCTCCTCTGTCGGAGGAGTTTCAGTATAAAGAAAAATATCCGGCACCACTTTCCTGCTTTTCAGCAAGCTCATCACCTCGCAGCTTTTGCTACAGGTTGTTTTATGCCAAATGACTATTTTCTTGTTTTCAGACATATTCTATTGGGTACGAAT
>JALYQL010000065.1 GCA_030855855.1 Bacteroidota bacterium
GGTCGCAATCGGTTTGCGGGTGATGAGAAGAAAAGCCAGAATTCCTGCCAGAGCAATAGGAATGCGCAGCCACACTAATTTAAAAGCATTCAGCGTAATGACTTTGCCGAGTATAGCCGTCCAGCCCCAGATAAAAACGATGAAATGAAGTAGGAGGTAATTCCGGCGGCTTTCCTGCACGGGCCCAAAGGTAGTTACAGATTTCACAGATTTGTAGATTACGTTGAAGGTAAAATAAAAGGGATAGTTGGTTTTCTCCGTGGAGATAAGGGATAACCCCGGCCATTTGGATGCGTAAGAAATTTTGAAAACATTCTTTTATTTCAAACGCAGTTATACCATCTTTGTCACGTAAAATTCTACCCTATGAAAATGCTCCGCACACTCCTTTTATTACTTGTTCTATTACCGGCTTTCAGACTTTCCGCACAATGCAGCGGAGATTATACCTGGACGGTTAATGGAAACCAGGTTTCTTTTTCCAGCATTACCTCTCCGGGAATCACAACTATTTTCTGGGATTTTGGCGATTCCGGGTTTGATTTTACTAATAATCCTTCACCGACACATACCTATGCAAATTCCGGAACTTATACGGCCTGCATTGTTGTCACCGATTCTGCAAATTGTTCCGACAGCAGCTGTCATAGTATTGTAATAGATTCCTGCTACGGCTCATTTACCTATAACATCACCGGCCTTGCAGGCAATTTTTATGGCTACGCAAATGGAAATTCTGCAAACTCGGCTTATGTATGGGATTTTGGCGACAGCTCGCCCGGCGCTTATACCCTGAATACGTCACATACATATGCAAACCCTGGAACATATAATGTCTGCTTCGCTTATTACGATTTATCCAATGGCTGCGCCGATAGTGTTTGTATGCCGGTAACAATAGGTGGCTGCAACGCAGATTTTACATGGGTGGATTCGTCCGGTTATGTGTTTTTCATCAGCAGCTCGACTGTGGGAAATTCCGGGAATTATTTTTGGGATTTCGGCGATGGAAATTACAGCAACCAGCAATATCCTTCCAATAATTATGCGGGGCCCGGCGTGTACCAGGTGTGTCTTACAGTAACCGATTCGCTTCAGAATTTCTGCGACTCCACCTGCCATATGGTGACCGCTTCCAGTATCAATGCCGGGTTGAATGAAAACTTAACCGGAATTACAAATGTGCTGCTTTCTCCTAATCCTGCTGATGCATCTGCAACCGTTGCGTTCAGTATGTCAACTCCAGGGAAAGCAATTATTTCAGTTTACGATATCACCGGACGGGAAATTTTAAGCCCGGTGAACCAGGAATTTTCTTCCGGGAAACAACAGGTGATGGTAAATACCCAAAGTTTCGCTGCAGGAACGTATATCGTACAGATCACAATGAACGGCCAGTCTGTGAAATCCAGGCTGATCGTAGCGCATTAATAGAAGAGGAGAAATTCTCCCCCGATTTCGTGTGTTTTTTGGGGGAATACCCAGAAGGGTGACAACGGGAGATGTCACCCTTCGCTTTTGAACTACCTTTGTGCAGTGAATCACCCCGTTTATCTCGATCATAATGCCACCACGCCGGTCGACGCGCGTGTGCTGGAAAAAATGCTTCCTTATTTTTCTGAAAAGCCTGGTAATGCTTCAAGCCGCACGCATGGTTTTGGCTGGACAGCTGCGCAGGCTGTGGATGATGCCCGGATGCAGGTGGCGGAAGTATTGAATGCAGAAGCACAGGAAATTATTTTCACTTCCGGATCTACCGAAGCAATTAATCTCGCGATCAAAGGCGTTTTTTCTGCTTACAAATCGAAAGGCAAACACATCATCACCGCGCAGACGGAACATAAAGCGGTGCTGGATACATGTGTGTTCCTCGAAACGATTGGAGCTGAAATTACGTTTCTGCCTGTCGACCGGGAAGGAAATATTGATCCGCAAGATCTTGAAAACACAATTCGTCCCGATACAATACTTGTCGCGATCATGCTGGCGAATAATGAAACGGGAACGATCCAGCCCATAGAAAAACTTTCCGCAATAACACACGCGAACAATTCCGTTTTTTTCTGCGATGCCACGCAGGCCGTTGGCAAAATAAAAGTGGATGTGCAGGAAATGGGAATTGATCTCTGCTGCATTTCTGCGCATAAAATATACGGACCGAAAGGCGCGGGTGCTTTGTATGTGCGCAGGAAGAATCCGCGGGTGAGCCTCGTTGCGCAAATGCATGGCGGAGGGCACGAGCGTGGACTGCGTTCGGGCACGTTAAATGTTCCGGGCATTGTGGGTTTGGGAAAAGCGTGTGAGCTTGCATCAGTGGAATGGTGGGACAACGCGCAGAAAATGTCGGTGCTGCGCTCGAAGTTTGAATGGAAGCTGACAGAGCTGGAAAACGTTTTTGTCAATGGAAATATCCGCAGCCGTTTACCAAACACGTGCAATCTTTCCATCGGCGGAATTAAAGCTGATCAATTGATCGCGAAGCTTCCGTTGCTTGCATTTTCAACCGGTTCTGCATGCACATCGGCATTACCAGAGCCTTCACATGTTTTAAATGCAATGGGACTTTCTGAAGAGCAGTGTTATTCTTCCATTCGTATTTCATTGGGAAAAGATTCAACAGAAGAAGAAGTGCTGAACGCGGCGGATGCGCTTTGTATCCAAATTGAGAAGCTGCGTTATAAAAGTTAGAAAGTTTTTCACCTTGAAATTTTCTCAAAAAAACTTGGTGCCTTTGTGCCTTTGTGGCAAAATTATCCATGCAGGGATTTTTTGCCACCAAGGCAGGAAGACACAAAGAAATTGGGAAGGCTTACAAAGAATCTTAGTTTCAATCAATCCGGTTAATTTTTATCTGCGTAATCCGCGTAATCTGTGGCATATACTACTCCCGCGGATTACGCAGATTACACGGATCAGTTTTAAGGGATTTGGATTACACACCTTCATTTGTTCATTTCTCTCTGCTTTTTGCAATTTTTTAATAAATTATTCTGATATTTTTGGAAACTAAATCCGCCTTCATTTACGTTATCTCCACATGAAAAGAGTTCTTCCGTTTTTATTGATGCTCGTTAGCTTCCCCGCATTTGCCCAGACTGATATTCCCGCTGCCGCACCAGCTCCGAAGCCCATAAAAAAAGAGCAGTATTGGGACGAAAGCAAAAAGAAGCTCAAGAGCGTTGAATACACCGTGAACGGAAAGCTGGAAGGAAAAGCAGTTTATTATTTCGCCGATGGAAAGATGGATCGCAACGGCGCTTATCACGAAGGCCTGCAGGATTCCATCTGGGCTTTTTATTTCAACGACGGAAGCAAAAAAGCGGAGGAACGTTATTTCGAAGGCAAAAAAAGCGGTCAGGCTGCGTATTGGTATAAAAACGGGAATAAGTTCATGACCGGAAAATTCGTGGAGAATCTACCTGACAGCACGTGGATGACCTATTACGAAACCGGGAAATTAAAAAGTGTAGAAAATTACAAGATTGAATTTTCAAAATTCCAATGGGCATCTAAGAAGAACGGACTTTTTCAGTATTGGTCCGAGAACGGAAAGCCACAGAACGAAGGACATTTTGTTGATGACACATTGCATGGCAAATACATTGGCTATTACACCAATGGAAACAAGCTCGAGGAAGGTGATTATACAAAAGGGAAAAAATCGGGACGTTGGAAACAATATTACGAAAACGGCAAGCCGCTGGAAGAAATTGAATACAAAAATGGCATAGAATACCTATGGG
>JALYQL010000297.1 GCA_030855855.1 Bacteroidota bacterium
GATGCATTTTTCGCTGTGAAAAACTTTGTTCTCAGTGAACATTGTTTAGCGAAAAACAGCTCTTCTTTTGTCAGGCTTCGATACATTTTTCGCTGTGGAAATGGTGGTTCTCAGTGAACATTGTTTAGCGAAAAACACTCAGTCTGACAAAAAAGAATCTCCTTCTTTTTTGTCAGGCTGAATGTTTTTCGCTATGGTTTTTGTCAGACTGAGTGTTTTTCGCTAGAAAAAAACTTCTTTTCACATACAATTTTCCATAGCGAAAAATGTATCGAAGGCTGACAAAAACCATAGCGAAAAATGTATCGAAGGCGGACAAAAGAGAATTTCTTAAAGCAGAATCCCCACTCCGAAGAAAACAGAAAAAACTTCTTTATTGCGCATTCTTGTGAGTAGAAAATCACTGTATTGCGCGTTGGAGTTGCTGCTCACTTCCATTATAGGTGTGCCGAGACGTAACCCGGTATTGGCCACTAAACGGTCCTTGAAAACCATTTGTGTTCCTAATGCAAAATGCACAAGCACCTGCCCCGATTCCAACTTGAGATCATTCGCGTTGCCTGCAACCACTTCCGGATTATTGGAGCTCGCAATAAATTTATTCTGCGCGTAGCTTAATCCGATGTCAAAAAATTTTCCGATTGGCGCAATGCCTCCGCGGTCTTTGCGGAATGTCCGGAGCGCTAATCCGATTCCATATCCTTTTACTCTGTCTCTTGCCACGAAATTGTGATAAAGTTCATTCCCGCTCAGCGACCACATATTATAGCTTACGTTCAGCTGCGTGCGGCGCCCGGTGATGATACCCAAATTGGCCCCGTACTGGAAATTATAGCGTGTGAAAAAATCTTTTACCGACGAGAGATATGGTGAATAGGCTAACTCTCCGTTCAGGATAATACGACGGCCCAGGTAACCTCCGCGGCCGGGAGCTGGAGCTGCAACCAAAAAACCAGCGGTAAAAACAATGGCAATTATAATAAGTGTCTTTTTCATTTCGCGATTTTTTTAGGGTCAGAAAGTAAACGCATGAGATCAAAAATGTGCAGCTTCCTGCGCGCTTCTGTCGACTTCTGGTTTACCATTTGTGTGCGCTGAACAAATACTGGCTTTCCGGATACGATATCGTAAATAATAACGGTGTAATACACATCCTCTTTCGGAGTGAAAAGGCGATAAAGTGTATGTGGCGCAAGCGGCAGTACGGCAAGTGAAAGTACCCGGAAAAATTTGCCTCCGCGTTTTGATTTATAAGTCTGGTAAGCCGACCACATAAAATATTGCGTGCCGTATTTTTCCGCAAGCGCTTTCATCTGCTCCTGGGGATATGGCAGTATCTGGTTATCGCCGAAATCCTGACGCTGATCAAACCATTCATTAACCGTTACAAGATCATTGAAACGCGACACTGAACCCGTGTCCATATTATTGCGGTCAAGTATCTGCAGGTTTAGTCCGAGAGCTGATGCACTTTCCTTCATGTCGGCAATCAGCAAATCATGTCCTTCGAGCGAGGATTTCACATTCACTTCTTCATTATCGCCGGTGGCATCATACGAAACATAAATAGGATTAACAGCGACAATGCTGGTCATGCCCTGTTCTTCGGAATAGGCATCACGTCTTTGATTTTTTATTTTCTTCTGCTCTTTTGAGCTCAATTCATACCACAATGAATCCGAACGTTCGATGCTGTCGGCATACATTTGCGCGGCACGATACATTTGCACAAACGCGGAATCTTTTAATTCATTTACAAAAGCAAAGTGCCAGTATTTTACATGGTCGAGCGAATCGCGATCGAGGTGATCAATGCCGGCCTGAAATCGTGCAAGCGGTGAATCTTTCTTTATTTTTTTCGCAATGGTGGAATCTGCAAACGCTTTGTTCCCGATCGCGATAAAAGCGCTGTCGGTTTTTTCAAAGTCATCGATACTGATCTCGTTCTTCATCGCGAGTTCGCGGAACAATCCTGCCGTCCACATCGTAAGGTCTTTATCCTCCGGAAAAAGTGTATGCGCTTTCCACGCAAATTTCAGTGCGACAACATTCCAGCCTGTTGCGTCCGCTTTATTGACAAACGCTTTTAAACGCCCCTGTTCACCGATCGGCTTCGAATCATACTCATAAGATGCCGCAAACAGCGATTCAAATAACGCAGAGAGATCATTGTAATTATACAGCCTGTTTTTTTTGATCACACTTCCGTACATGGCCCGCACAAGCTCACGCGAGAGATAATGATTGCCGGGATAAATTTTCTGCTCAACATAATTGGAATAGATCGCTTCACCGAATTCACTGACGGCAGTATGCTCCGAAATTTCTTCGAAACGTGCCATCTCCCGTATTCTCCAGAACATCGTTTCAGAAACAAGGTATTTGCTTCCGATCGTATCAGCGCCAAGTTTTCCGAACTTCCTGATAATTACTTTGCGGCGTTTGAACACGCTCGGGTGAGTCGCCAGATCATCATCCTCATCTTCATCCTCCGGCTTGATCTGCTTTATCGTATCCACGTAATATTTTGATGGAAAAGCGAAATACTCTGAATCAAAAAAAGATTTTTCAAACAATGTATCGCTGAACGGAGCATCGGCCAATGCAAGAATATCAAAAGCTGCAATACTCGCACGCGGATCATAATTTGAATTCAGCAGCAGCTCAAATCCTTCTTCATCTGCCTGCGACTCGTATGCACGCGAATAACGATGGCGCTTCAGAAAACGATTTTCAAATGTCGTCTGATCGTACTGGCCGAGTCCTTCACGTGCTTTAACGCCTTCCACATAACCGGTAAGCACGTGATTACGTTTGTAGTGAATGACTTCGTGCGCAAGAACGAATGCAAGCTCAGCTTCATTTTTCAATCGCGTAAGCAAGCCGACGGTGACGAAGATCGCTCCCTGGTCTGTTGTAAATGCATTGACAGAAGGAGAGCGAAGGATGTAGAATTTTAATTTTTTGCGCAGCTCCGGATCCTGTTTCAGCAGAAGTGAATCCGCCACACGGTTGATGTAAATGCTGAACGTATCATTCACCAGCACTTCGCCGCTGAAACGCATCTGGTCGACAGAATAATTGGTCTGCAGGTAAAATTCAACCTGCGCGTCTTTCATTTTTTTGTCCTGCGACTGATCAATTTTCTCATTGTCCTTCGCTGCTTTTTCAGCAGTGGAGATCAGAAATTCCTGAGGCAGCGGACCATTCGCGCGTGCAGGTTGATAATTGTCAAGATTGGGTTTAGAAGCAGGATTTTGTGCAAATACAAAAGCAGGCAACAGCACCAAAAGGAGCCAAAGGAGTCGGGGCATATTCATATAGTCCAAAGTTAACACAGGAATTAACAGGATAATCGCGAATGTTCTAAAAGTGGCAAAAAAGGCCTTAAAAAGTGATAAAATGGGATAAAACTGCTATGAACGGCGCAATAAGCAAAGTATTAAAAGCTTAAACGAAAAGAAGTATTTACCTAAAAGAGGCACAGTTATTTTTACCTTTAAGTCTGTTAAAATAAAACTCAAATAAAAAACGATCATGGGATTCTTTGGAAAAATAAAACAAGTGCTCGGCATTGGAACAGTGTCCGTTAAAATTTCAGCTACACCAACATTCAGCACTTCGGATGTTGAAATAAAAGGCGCTGTTGTAATAACAGGAAAAAGCGACCAGTTAATCGAATCGGTGAAGATCGAATTTGAAGAAACATTCACTACCGGTTCGGGCGACAAGGCAACAACCAAAAAATTTGAGCTTGGAAGTGTGAAGCTGAATGGCTTTGCGATTAATAAAGGCGAAACAAAAAACGTCGTATTCACATTGCCATTCAGCTATTCTAAAACGGCAAGCGAAAGACTGGCGGATAAAGGCGGCGTAATGGGCGGCATCGGAAAAGTAAGCGGATTTATGCAAGGTGAAAAATCAAAATTCACGCTTATTGCAACTGTGGATGTAAAAGGCGCAAGCTTCGATCCGAACGATGTTGTGGAATTGAAGAAAGCAAAATAATAAAAGGCGAAAAGCTCCATTATAAATCCACTGTATGTATAAAAGCATACGGGGGATTTTCATTTATGATCGCTTGGAACTATTCACTGATCTTATGTAGCTTGCAGAACTAATTCAAGCGCTTATGAACCAGGCACAATATGTACAGCTTCTCCCCGGATTCCTTAAGCCGGATATGATCAATGCGCTTCTCCAGATGATTGAAAAAGCTCCTTTCATTGACGGACGCACAACCGCCACCCAAGCCGCGCGTGAAGTCAAACGCAACCTGCAGGTAGATACAAATGACCGGAACATTTTTCCGCAGATGCAGCAGGTTATCGGCATGGCGCTGATGAATGAGCCGAAATTCAACACCGAATTTTATGCTGCCCGCATTTACCAGATTCTTTTCAGCAAATGCGAAACAGGAATGGGTTACGGCTGGCATGTGGATAGTCCGGTGATGGGCGTTCCTCCTACCCGCACTGATCTCGCGATGACTGTTTTTCTCAGTGACCCTTCCACGTATGAAGGCGGGGAATTAGTCATTCGTACAGAAGCCGGTGAAACCAGCTACAAACCGAAATTGGGTGATGCAGTTATTTATCCTTGTCAATATATTCATTGCGTAAATGATGTTAAAAGCGGCGTTCGTCTTGCAGCGGTTACGTGGATACAATGCTCCGTACGTTCGGCCGAACAACGCCAGCTGCTTTCTAATTTGAAGAAAGTGCATGAACATTTAGCAGCGCAGGATGCACATTCTCCCGAGACACAATTAGCCTTGCAGAACTGGAGTAATTTATTGCGGATGTGGGCGGA
>JALYQL010000100.1 GCA_030855855.1 Bacteroidota bacterium
TCTGACACCACTTCAATCAAAGGTCTTCGCGGGCAAGTGGGCGGCGATCTTTGAGGTTTGCGCGAGGGAGAGATTTGGTAACCTGATAATTGAGAGGGTAAGTGAGTAATTGAAATTGCAAATTAAAGTTTGATGACGCGATTTGTTTTTGTTTTTTTCCTGCTTTTTGCTGTTGATTCTGTTTTAATCTCTCAATCTTTTCAGACTGATAAACGTTTGCAGGGTTTGCTGGATAGCGGTGAATATTTCCGGTTCAGGGTTGAGCTGGAACAAAACCTGTTGTCGGAAAAATGGTCGCGCCCTACTTCAGAATCGCTTTATTTTCTTGCATGGAATAATTTTTTGTTCAATGAACCTGCCGCATCTAATTTGAATATTGAGGTGCTGGTAAATTCAGACAAATATGATTGCCCGGATTCGACTGTTGCAGAAATGCTGGTGCTGCATTTTCAGAATGACATTCGCCTGTTTCATTACAAGACAGCAGATTCTGTCTGCACGGTTTTACTTTCGGAATATACTGCTGTTCTGAAACCGGCGATGATCTCGGAAATAAAAAACACAGGGGCGATTGTCAAGGCATTGGTTGCTGTTCCGGCGCAAACCATCGAGCGGCAAGGCGATCTGGAAATGGATTACAAGCGCGATCTTGTTAATCTCATCAGGATTGCGGTGACGGTGAATGAGAAAACAGAAAACTTCATCTTCGACACGGGCGCAAATTTTTCCTGCGTGAGCGAATCGCAGGCGAAGGAAATGGGGATAAAGATCCTCGACGCTGATTTTGCTGTTACCTCTTCTTCGCGTTCGGCAGTACAATCAAAGCTAGGCGTTGCAGATAAGCTGCTGATCGGAAACATAACTTTCCGCAACGTAGTCTTTATCGTGCTTCCTGATAAATCTTTAAAATTTGCAGGCGGTATTTACAAGATCAAAGGAATAATCGGCCTGCCCATCATCGCGCAAATGAAACAAGTGACGATCACAAAAGCGGGAAAACTATTGTCCACAGAAAAGGTTTCTAAAGATCAGCATGCTGTCAATCTTGCGTTGGAAGGAAATACGCCTGTAGTAAGTGTAAATTTTTATGGTGCAGATCACAATTATGTTTTCGACACGGGCGCGGCGGCAAGTATTTTTGGCAATAAATATTATCTCGCTTACAAGGATAGTCTTTGTGCATCTGCAGAGGGAACTTCGCACATAGGCGGGGCAGGCGGCGTTCAGAAAGTAACGATACGCACGATGAAAAATGTCCGTTATAAGATCAGCGGCGTTTCTGGTACTTTGAAATCAGTTACTATTCAGCAGAGTGGTGTGACGGATGTGCTGGGGGAAAATTTTGGAATTGTGGGCGAAGATATTTTTATGCAGTGGGAAGAGATGACGATGAATTTTGATGGGATGTTTTTGGAATTCAGGTAGTTTTTTTTGTTTCGGGTTGCGGGTTTTTGAGTTGCGGGTTTCGGGTTTCGGGTTTCGGGTTGCGAGTTTGTGGTTTGTGGTTTGTGGTTTGTGGTTAAAAAAGTTCCTGGTTAATAACTACTTGTTCATTGTTTATTGAACATTTGGCATTGTTTGTTCCTTGGATTGATACATTTGCTTCGTAGCAAAAATGTTTCCGCTGTGGTGGATCAAATAAACAATGTACGTGAACAAGGTGAAGGTTCAAATGAAAAACTTGTTTCGTCTTTAGGGCTGATTTGGTATATTAGGGGGAATAAAACAGACATATCCTACCCAATGAAAACAATTTTCTTCACCACCACCCTCCTACTCACCCTCTCCTCCTTCGCGCAAACAACCAAAGACCTTAAAGTCGACCACATGCTTCGCGGGCATATTTATGCACAATCCAGCATTACAGACTCTTCTGCTTTGGGTGGATATGGAGAGTCTTACAATACACCAAAAAAAATCACAGGCGACGAGCAATTCAGCGAACGAGGATTTTTTCTGAAAATTGACACCTCTACAAACATTCCATTTACAGAAAAATATAACGGCTATTCGCTTTATCTCGTTAACAAAACCGATAGCACGTTAAAACTTTCTGCTCAGGACAGCAGGTTAAATGTTGTAGCCGAAGTTTTTTATGAAGGTAAATGGCAGCCGATAGAATATTTACCGTCGAGCTGGTGCGGCAATAGCTATCACACTGTCTTTTTAAGCCAAAATGAATACTGGACTTTTTCGATCCCGAAATTTACAGGCAAAATTGAAACGAAACTGCGTTACTCGCTCGCACTAGGAAATGGAAAATATATTTATTCCAACGAAATACAAACACAGATAAACAAAGAACAACTCACAATTAAGGAAGGACATAAACCAAACGGATTGATGGATCCATACGACGAATGAAAATTTACTTATGGAAATGATTAATTTTTCTCATCCGGTAACATGAAACCAGGCCTTATCCAAAAACTTGTCAGATTTTTTCTTCCGAAACAATTTGAATCAATAAAGGAAGAGACCAAGCGATACTTTCTCGTATGCGCAACATGTAATTATGAAATTTCATATTGGGACATTGGCGGCATACGCTATAAAGCAGTTTCAAAAGGCAAAGCGACTTTGCGCAGATGCCCGGTTTGTAAAAAGGTGCGAAAGTTCGGTACTGTGAAAAAATAGAATAATTCCAGGGGTCATAAATTACATAAAGATTGGCAAGAATAAGTTAGATTTGGTTGTCCGCATTTTATCTTTTCAGAAAGTTGAATGAACATGAATACTCACAGTCCTGATTCCCGCGAAAATAAAAGCAAGTCTGCGGCAAATAATATCCATACAAAACAGGGTAACAGTGAACATACATTTAAGTTTACAGATAACCGGTCAGAAACGATTGCACAACAAAAATTGCAGGAGCTTGCGAATACCAATCCACGGGCGAAGCATGGCCCTGCAGGCGTAATCAATTCCGATCTCCCTGGTGCTGGGGCAGGAAATATGCAGGCACGATTAAATGCAAGAGAAAACACCACGGTATTTCCACAATCTGCTCAGCAAACCATTCAACGTCTTACTCCAGATAACAATTTTGCTGTAAATAATTATTACGAAGAAATACAGGATGATGAAGAAGGTCGTGAAGATGAACTAACCTTGCGGCCGATTACAGAAGAGGAATACGACGAATTTGATAATGACGCAGCTGTTACTTTTGAAGAAGGATTTTTGATTTTTGATATCGAAGAAGGAGAAGATAGAAACGCTTGGCAGCTGAATACAAATGTCGCAGACTTATACGAGCAGGGAGATACAGGTACTTATTTTATTAAAAGAGTCGGCAGCTTCCGGCTTCCCATCAGCTGTATCGAAGCTTCGGAACACATTATCAATTATGCGTTACATAATAATATTCCGGATTGGCAAACAGATCAACAAAAATCTGTAAACCTGCATCTTTCCCGTATTCCTGAAAATGATGAAGAAGCGGTTAATGCTGTTGCATTAAATATCAGCGATGCCGAGCTTACACAGGAAAGCTTAGCCGATTATACAAGCTATGATTTTGAATCTGGAGGATTGGCGCTAAATGAAGGGCTTCTTGTTGTAGATAAGAATAATCCAGCAGTTACACTTCATGCGGTGGCTGTTGTTGGAATTAACCAGGTCACAGGACAATTCATTGTTGTCGAGCGCAACGCTGGCAATACGACCGGTGATAATAATTATTTAGACGATGAATGGGTGCTGAATGTTTATCCTTCAGCAGGTGCATTTAAAGCAAGCATTCCCCATCACGAAAATCTTATTATCGGAAAATTGGTAATAGGTTAAACTGCCTGAAGCTTCTTCAGCACCATTCTCCCCCGCGCCTTTATTCCCGGCGAACCTTCCTTCATCATTTCTTCGATCACAATTTTCAATTCACGTTTCAACTCAGGTTCCTTCTTTGTAATGTTGAAAAGCACAGTCATGCTGAATGCTTTGTACGCTATAGGATATTCGCTTTTTATTAAAAAATCAAAGCAGGCATTCACCACTTCACCATGATATTTTGCCGGCACATCAACAAACTGCATCACACGCAAAACGTTTCTTATCATAGCTTCATGCATTCCCTTTTTTAAAAACAGCTTTACGAATTTTCCGATATAGGGCTTTATCAATTCCGGGTATTTGATTGCAATATCGCCGATGGGCCATCCTGCACGCTGCACCACAAGGTATTCATCCGTCAGAAAAAGATGCACCAGCTCAGCGAAACGTTTTTTGTCCGCACCTACCCACCTGATAATTTTATCGGACTGTGCCCTGGAATGTTCGTCGAGAATAGTTTGCCGCAGGTTCAAATTCTGATCGTATTTAAATGGTTATAGAATATAAATATACCAAAGTTGTTCCTGTGCGGCCAATAACCTAAATTTATGCATCACGCAAAATGACCGGATAACAACGGAAGAGTGGCACGAACAAAACGGCTAATACGCTGCACCATTTGATGAGAACAAGACTGCTTGTTTATTTTTTAATCTTCACCATCCCGTGCTTTGCACAAAACAGTCCTGAACAAACGCTGCTCGATAGTTTAAATAATGCGCGTGAAAACGACAGAGGCGTTTTTAAATTATACATAAAAAAACCTGAAGTAGAAATCATAGCCGGTGTTTTCAGAAACAGGGAATCCATTCAGCAAGGATTTGAACCTGTTAACTTCACCTATCACATTTTCCTTCCATTTCAATTCGATTTAAGCTATGTGAATTTAAAGGCGAAGGACAAATTACTGAAGATTAATACTGCTTTTATCGTTCACCATTCTAAGTATGGTAATTATGCAATTGGCCTTGGCATAAGATTTAGTTTTTTAATCTTTAAAAAAACATATTTGAGTTACCAGCCCGGCCTGGTGTGGTGCGAACCGGTGAAGAGCAACACCAACGATGGAATTAACGACCTGGGTTTTTGCCTGCACCATGAGTTTTCGGTTAGCTACACGCTTTCCAAACATTTTAAGCTAAGCGCCAACGCCATCCACATTTCGAATGGTAATATTTTTAACAAGGTGAATAACCTGCAGGATGTTTTAGGAGTGGGTGTTGCTTATGTCTTTTAGTTTTTCCTATTTTCCCCCTTTCCTGCTTCATATCGAGCGCAGCCGAGATACTATTTTCCAATCTTCTCACTCCTTCACCGCAATCACGCTGATCTCGATATGTGCACCTTTTGGTAATGCGGCAACCTGCACCGTTGACCTGGCCGGATATGGTCCTTCACCAAAAAATTTAGCGTAGGTTTCATTTACCGTTTTGAAATCATTCAGATCAGTGAGGTAAATGGTGGTGCTGGCAATATCATTCATCTTCAAATGCGAAGTTTCCAGGATCGCTTTTACGTTCTGCATCGCGAGCTTTGTTTCTGTAGCAATATCTGTGCTGTCGATATTTCCTGTGCGCGGATCTATTCCCACTTGTCCTGAAAGAAAAAAGCAATTGCCTTTACGGATCGCTTGTGAATACGGCCCGATCGGCAGAGGCGCGAGCTGTGTATTGATGAGACCTGCAGAATCAAATTTTTCCTGCCGCGGACGGAAGTTAAGGTACAGCAGAAATCCGATAGCGACGATGGCAAAACCGTAAAAAATAGTGTGCTTCATGACAGGGTACGAATTACGAAAGTACGAAAGTACGAATCAAGGTAGGGAATGCTCCCTTATACGCTTCGTAAATTCGTATTTATTCGTAATTCGTACGCTCTTTAGTACGTTTCGTAAATTCGTATTTATTCGTAATTCGTACGCTCTTTAGTACGTTTCGTATATTCGTACAGATTCGTAATTCGTACCCTTTTCGTAATTACTACGCTACTTTGGCGCAGCAGCTTCAGCGGCAATTTCTTTTATGCCTTTTACAAGCAGATCAAGATCGGCGAGGCTGGTGTAAACGTTTGGGGCGATGCGGGCGCAATGGATATTTTCCCAGTTAATACCGACACAATGGATGCGGTATTTTTCCATGAGCTTTCCTTCGAGATCTTCTGGTTTTAATCCTTCGACGGAAACACCAGCGATCGCTCCACAGAAAGCAGGATTTTTGGGTGTCCATATTTTTACGCCGGGAACTGAAACAACTTTATCTGTCCAGTAATTTTTCAGGAAACGTAAACGCGCTTCTTTTCTTTTCGCGCCGATCATCAGATGAAAATCAATCGCGGCGCTGATCGCCATTTCTGAAGCGAAAGAACGTGTTCCCAGCGATTCAAATTTCCTGATATCGCTTCCGTCCGGTTCATTACTGGAAAGCAATGCCCAGACATCTTTTATCTTTTCTTTTTTGATCCACAACATTCCGCTTCCGAATGGTGCGCACAGCCATTTGTGCAGGCTTGTCGCCCAATAATCGCAGCCGAGATCACCGATCTTATAATCGATCAACCCGAAGGTGTGCGCCGAATCACAGATCACCTCAATGTTTTTTTTGTGTGCTTCATCAGCAATTTTCCGCACCGGCAAAATCTGCCCTACCCAATTGATCATGTGCGTGATGTGCACGACTTTTGTTTTATCAGTGAATGCGGAAGTGTATATTTTCGTCAGCGCGGCTTCATCTTCCGACGGCAGGGTATGATTTACCCAGACGAGCTTAATGCCATCACGTTTTTCACGTTGCTTCCACGCGTTGATCATATTCGGGTAATCCTGTTTTGAAAGCACAACTTCATCGCCGGCTTTTAAATTCAATCCGAAAATGATCGTGTTCAACCCTTCCGTGGAATTCCGGTTGATGGCGACTTCTTCATGAGAAACACCGCCGAGCTCAGCAAGACGTTTGCGTAAAGGTTCACGTCCGCGATCAAGTTCACGCCACATAAAATACGAGGGCGCATCATTACAATACTGATAAAAACGCATGTGCGCATCCTGTACAGGTTTAGGCTGAGGGCTTACACCACCATTGTTGAGATTGATCATTGTGGTGTTGACAGTATATTGCTCGCGCACCCAGGCCCAGAAATCATCATCAGACGCAGTCAGATCAGGATTCATTCCGCTCACACGTTCCATCTGCTCTTTTCCGCCTTTGGCAAAGATCGGCTCGAAAACAGATGGAACCGCGAAAGCTCCGGCAGTAAAGCCAAGCTGCCTGAGAAATTTCCGTCGATCAGTCATAGCAATTCAGTTAAATTAAAAACACAATTAAATTCAATCTTCTTTTTCAACTCACACGCACGCGTGTCTTTATTCAATTACGATCTTACCGTTTCCAAGCAGCTCACCGGCGGCTTCGACACGATAGAAATAAACTCCACCTGAAAGATCAGCGGTATTGATCGTCATCTGCCGTCCTTCCATTTTTGTTTTCATCACTTCCCTGCCGGCAACATCTCTCAATGTAAAATCAGCATCGGTGTTTTTATTTTCACTTTGAATATTGACAGTAACAAAATCATTCGCCGGATTCGGATAAATGTTTACTGTTTGTTCAGCAGTAGCTTCTTCAATTGCAGTCGGCGCTGAAAGCAAGGTATTGGTATGCGTCCAGAGATGTGTTCCATCGTTGACAAGCCAGCTGTGCGTGCTCACGTGCAAACCTTCGCCCGGCCATGGATTCATGTAATTCAACGTATTCCCGCTGATGCCATGACCGACAACAAAATGCCCTCCCCCGCTGAACCAACCCCACCGGATTATGTACGGACGGTTAGCCGCGCTTTCTGTGGCAACTTCTGTTGTGCTGAGCGCGTAGCCCAATCCATTATTCTGAATGCCGCCGAAATGTATAAGAATATCCTGGATGCTTCCCGGATAACCGTAATTGTAATTCCAGTAATTACATCCCTGGTTTGGATCGACACAGCAATTAACGGTTCCGAAGCTCGTCCATGTGATTGAAGTGCGTGCGTAATCCGCAATGTCGCATTGGGGATTCGGGTATCCGTAATAGTCAAGAATACATTTGCTTACGCCGGCCCAGCACCATTGATTTTGTTCTTGTATAATTTGCGGCACGTTCAGCACCTGCGCTTTGATTATTCCGAAGAATACGAATGAAAAAACGAAGGAGAAAAATAAATTTCTTTTCATCGTGGCTGGTTGTTAGGTTCGTTTAATTTCTTTTTAACGTGGTGAAATACTTCTGCTTGTGTCATCGGAGAACCGTCAGGCAAAGGCATTCCCATCAATGCTGAATTCATTGGGTAATAAACTCCTTCAGCGAGGGTTTTGCCCTGATCGACAAAAACGATAAAGTCCATCGTGAGCGTATATATCCTGAAAATAAATTTTTCTTTCTGCGTCTGTCCGATGCTTTTCGATTGCATTTCTTTAGCAAGGAGCGCGCCGCCTACATCAACGATGTTCAATGCAGTGTCTTGCCCGAACACAGTAAGCAGCACGCGATTTTCACCGTTAATCATTACCGGAACGCGCCATTCGTTCTGTACACGGATATAATCTTTGTCAGTGAGAATTGCATCTTTGTAAAAATCATTTGTCAATGTGATCGTGCGATAGACTTCGCCGATAATTCCGGATTTAAATTCTTCGCGTGATACAAATCCGAAATTAATTTCCTGTCCGGCAGGAATTCCCGCAAGTGCTGTTTGTAATTGTTCCTGCGCCGCTTTTTTCACTTGTGCTTCATGATTGTCAATCACAGAAAATGAAAGGGCGATGATTGCGGCCAGAAATAAGAAGAAGATTTTTTTCATGAAGAGCTGTTTTGGTTCACCATTCGCATAGCTGCAGAGAACGGCAGCAGTTAACTCTGACTAAGTTAATTTTTCCCGAGATAAAATAAAAAAATGAGGGAGCTTAATCTCGCTGTTTGTGAAAAAACAAATGAATTCTGGTCATTTTGTTTATCCAACGGCAAGCCTTGTGGATTTGCTCAGCGGGAAATTATCTTTTCATTTACAGACAGCACCTGCGGAAGAATCAGCTGTTCTTCATCATTTATTATGCAAAAGCCTGCCTTTTTCGCTTTTTCATCCTGGCTTAACTGGTTTTTAATCCTGCCAAGAACTGCTTCTCGTTCCAGTCCGTCGCGAAGCATGACACGCCTGATCCGCAATTCATCGGGCGCCGTGACAACGATCATTGCGTCCAGGTTTTTATCATCGCCGATCTCAAATAAAATCGCTGATTCTTTCAAAATATATTTCGCGCTGCTGTTTCGTTCACAAAATTTTTCAAATGCTCTTCCGACCGCAGGATGGACGACCTGATTCAACCGGTCAAGTTTTATTTTATCCGCAAAAACGATTTCCGCTAATTTCGCGCGATCAAGTTTATCATGCTGATAAATTTCCCTGCCAAAAATTTTCATGATCTCGTCGCGCACCTTTTCATCGTGCTCCTGCAATTCTTTCGCAACACGGTCGGAAATAAAAACAGGAACGCCCAGCCGCGAAAAAACTTCTGCCACAGTGGATTTACCACCTCCGATTCCGCCTGTCAATCCGATTTTTTTCATTTATTGCTTAGAATGCGAAATTGGGAATTGGGAAAATAAGAAATTGGGGCGTTAGGGAAATTGGGACTATACTCATTGACTTAGCCCTAATTTCTTAATTACCTATTTTCCCAATTTCCTATTTTTCCAATTTCTTCTTTTCCATAATATAAAAAGGGCCGACGAATTGCCGACCCTTCTCTTTCTTCAACTATTTTATTTTGTTTTTATCAATCGCACTGCAGGAGAAACAGTAGCTCCGTTCACCAGCTGCACAAAATAAATTCCGCCTGCAAGCTCTTGTCCAAGCTGAATAGTTCCTGATTGCGCATTGATCGGCTGTGTTGCGATAATACGTCCGCTCAGGTCTTTTACTTCGATGTAAGCGCCATCAACGGGCATTGCAGCAAGTGTGTACTGAACAGATGCAGATCCATCGAACGGATTCGGATAAACAGAAATTCCGCCAGCCAATTCCAGACCTCCGACACTTTGCAAAGAAGAATCAGCAACATTGAATGCGTCGAATCCTGCTTCCACGAGATGTCCAGGTGTGTTATCAGCAGTTGTGACGATAATTCTCATCGTAGCCGTTGGCGTGAAATAATCCAACACACGATAATTTTTCGGCACCCATGAAGAATTGCCTGCAGTTGTAGCAATTACTTTTTCAATTGTTTTTGTTGTTGTTCCGTCTGTTAAGCGAATAACAAGCGAATCATTCGGATTGCCGCTGCCGCCATCATTAAAGAACCAACGCTCATAATGAATCCACGGATCAAAATAAACGGTTAGATCCATTACAGGAGAGGTTAATGTTGTTTCGCCGCCATCCACATCATCCTGTGAAGCACTTCCACCTGCATTTCCTGTTACATAAGCCTGGTCGAAACAATCGTTATTGGAATCAAATTCCGGATTTGCATCTCCCGGATTATTGTAATTTGTTCCATCCGGCTCGCCACGTTCCCAGGCGCCCGAAGATGATGTTGTTGCTACTGACCATCCGAGATCAAAAGTAAAGTCGTCCGAATATCCGGGAGTCAGCTGAAAGTTTGCAATGCTGTTTGCCGGATAAATAGAATCGGTATAACAAACGCCATTATATCCCCAGGCCGCCGCTGCAATTTCATAATCACCGGAGATCACGCTGCAATTTGAAAAATCTCCATTCGCGTCCGAAACAAAATTGTAAGTGTTGTTGACATTCGAGAACATCACCTGTACCCCGGGAATGTCGTTTGTAGTAGTGGTGTTCGAAGTATTTCCTGTCAGGCCAACTGCATTCGAAGAAAACATTCTGATGTTGAATGTATCGACAACACCGGGAGTGAAAACAAGATTATTCATCGTGTAGGTCACATAACCCGGCTTTGTAAACGTTACATTATAAGTTCCCGGGATCGCAGTTCCTGTCCTGACCTCACCGTTAATGTCGCTTACTTCTGTTACGTTCACAGTAGAAATAGTGACGGTCACGCCGGTAAGTGCTGTTCCGCAAATGCTGTCTTTCACTGTTCCTTCGAGGTAGCATGCGCGAACATATGTAGGGTTATAGATGTAAAGTCCGTCTTCAATATTCGAAAGCACGATCGTTCCGGAAGGGAAAAAAGGAAAAACTCCCCAATTACCGTTAAAACCATTTCCTCCACCCACATAATTATCATACCAGCCTACATTGACGAGATTCATAGGGCGTGTTACATCAGTGATCACAAATCCATCTTTATACCAGGAAGTGATCGCCCAATTATCAAGGATATGGGTATTGTGCCCGATAGATCCTGAGTTAGGAAATTCAGATTGTGTTTTGTCCATCACCTGGATATTATTCAGGTCGGAAATATTATAAGCAGTAAGAAAAGAATTCGTGTTCTCATCTGTAGTGAACAGGAAATCTTTATCGTTGCTCGGCCAGGTATTATGTGTGAAGTTTGTCGTTGTGCTTTGTGTTGCAAGGATAACCGGCGCTGTTTTATTCGTCATATCTACTACGCAAAAAACTCCGTCATAAATATGTCCTGCATAAAGCGTGTCATTATCCACATAACCATCATGCACGTAATTGTGCGCGGGATTCATGTAGTTTCCCACGTAAGTCGGATTGTAAGGATCGGTGTTAAGGTCAAGCACAATTGCGCCGCCACCGAAAAGATTCGAACCGAACAGGTAGCAAAATCCTAATGTGGTATCAATATGCAGCGCGTGGATGTTATCGATCTGCCCCGCAATTGCGCCATCGCCTGTATAATTCTGATAAACTGTCGGTGCAAGCGGCAAAGAAGAAAGGTCAACGATCTGCAAACCACCACCACCTTCTGTGGTGACATAAGCGTAATTGCCGTAAACTTTAATTTCTTTCCAGAGATTATCGACATTCGGGATTTGCGAAATCGTTACCGGCGCAGTAGGAATGGTAATGTTTACGATCGACATACCCTGAGCGGCGCCGACCAGGGCATATTCATTACCAGTAGCGTCGACATACCCGCAGATATTCGCGCAGGATTCTGAACCGTAGGAAAGGTGATATTGCTGCGTAACGTTGAGACTCGACTGCGCGTGCGCGGAAATCCCGGCAATAAGTGTTACTGCTGCCGTGAGCATTTTGTAAAGGTTCTTCATCAGAAGGGTAATTGGTTTTGGATGTTAAAATTTCAGGCGAGGAGATGTATTTCAAATATCGGTAGAATTATTCAAAATTCAAGATTCAAAATTCAAAATCATGGGGTGAGAAATGGGGTACGAATTACGAATTTACAAGAATAGTTACGAATCTATTCGTACGCCCTTCATAACTATTCGGGCTTATTGGTAATTCGTACGCCCTTCGTAATTCGAACACTACTTGATCTTTTTCACCTCAGTGATAATCCCCTTCCGCACTTGATCATTGACAGGGTAAAGCGGCAGACGTAGATTAGCTTTGAGGAGCTTTTGTGCTTCGAGCGCCACTTTTACTCCACCCGGATTTCCGTCGGCGAAGAAAAGTTGTGTGACGCGCATGAGGTTGTAATGGATTTTATTTCCTGCTTTGAAATTGCCATCGAGGAAAAGGCGCACCATTTCGGAAAACTGTTTCGGGAAAGCGTTTGCAACAACAGAAATTACACCATCTCCCCCACTCGCGATGATCGGAAGTGTGAGAAGATCGTCGCCTGAGATGAGCAGGAAATCTTTCGGGCGGTCTTTGATAATAGCCATGATCTGCTCGAGGTTTCCTGATGCTTCTTTGATGGCGACAATGCGTGGAAAATCGTGCGCTAATTTCAATGTGGTTTCGGCAGTCATGTTCATAGCAGTGCGGCCGGGAACATTGTAAAGAATCACCGGCAATGGAGATGCTTCTGCAATTTCTTTGTAGTGTTCGTAGAGTCCGCGTTGATTAGGCTTGTTATAAAACGGGGAAACGGAAAGAATGCCGGAAACGCCCAACAGATCGGTTGTGATCAGCTGGTGAACGGTTTCTGCAGTATTATTTCCACCAATGCCGTACACCACAGGAACGCGCCCGTTGATCACCTGTATAGCATGCTTGAGAATCTCATGCTTTTCATTTTTCGAAAGCGCAGGCGATTCTCCTGTTGTTCCCATTACCACAATGTATTCGCACTTTCCCTTAATGATGTGCTCAATGACTTTTGTGAACGCAGGAAAATCAATTGATCCGTCTGCTTTAAAAGGAGTAACGATAGCAACACCGGTGCCGGAGAAAGGTGATTTCATTTGTGGGAAATGTTTCTTGTTTATGGGAGGTAAAGGTAGGAGGATTTGGTGATTTAATGACTGGGTGATTTGATGATTTGGTGACTGGGTGATTGAAAAGTTCAGGTTAACAAACGCAGGATCATTGGGATAAATCAATACGGAATTTAATTTTCATCACCATTGATTTAGTCCCCACTGAAGACGCTTGAGTTCGA
The DNA here is from genome assembly GCA_030855855.1 of Bacteroidota bacterium. Taxonomy (GTDB): domain Bacteria; phylum Bacteroidota; class Bacteroidia; order Palsa-965; family Palsa-965. The sequence continues at coordinate 13,328 of JALYQL010000100.1, forward strand.
AGAGAAAAATGACTGGGTGATTTGA
>JALYQL010000137.1 GCA_030855855.1 Bacteroidota bacterium
CGAGAGAGAACGGAATCAATTACATGACTTTTATTGGTTGGTTCCCGCCAAAAGAAAAACCGGTGAAGCAGAACTCCGGCTTTGTTGCGCTTGAAGTGAAGCAACCCGTAACGAATAGCACAGGAATCTTCGCAGAGATTGATCTGGGCAAAGGCCGCCGGATTGTATTTCACCAGCCGGTTGGCGCTGAATATTTTTATCAGCTTTTTAAATAATGCTTTCGCTCAGCAGCGCGCAGCGGTATTTTCTCTACGATGGAAAAACTGATATGCGCAAAGGATTTGATTCGCTGTGCGGAATTGTGCGCGAGCAGTTTAAGATGAACCCGCTTAGTGGCGATGTGTTTATTTTTCTTTCCCGCACGCGCACGCGCATAAAACTTTTGCAATGGCAGGGCGATGGTTACGCCATGTATTTTAAGCGCCTTGAGAAAGGCAGCTTCGAAATGCCGGACGATTTTCGATCGTTATCAACCGTTCAGCTTAGTTCTTCACAGCTGCACCTGATCATGGAAGGGATTTTACTTTCATCTGTGACGAAATGCACACGTTATTCGCATTCGATTGTTGGTAATTCTCCAATGAAAAATGCATCAGCATCAGTTATGTAGAAGAACCACTTGATCTTGAAATTCCGGCGCATCTTGAAGCACTGAAAAATGCATACGAACGATTCCCGAAAGTTGGTGGGCGGGATACGCCGTTTGATTATTTGAAATAAACTTCATTTGTTTGTAAAGAAATGATTTTATCTTTTTTGAAAAACAAACCTTTGATATTTCAAGAATGATATTACCGTAATAATAGTTGCACTCAGATATGAATTATGGGAGTTTCACATTATTGGTTTAGTTGTTTTGTAAGCGATTCCGAATACCAGGAAATTTTGCCTTCTTTTGAAAGGGCAGAATCTAATGCCATACTTTCAAAGAAATCGGAAATGGGAATAGAGTTCTGGAAACGAAACCAGGCAAATGTTGATTGGTATGGCCCTGATGGAAAAGTCTGGAATGACTTCCTCTGTGCATTTGATTTGGCCGGATATAAAGAGTTAACAACATCAATATGTAAATCAGGTGAGATGTTCGGCAACTTTCTTAATGAACAAAATGTGCATAGATTCATAATTATAAACAACTATACTCCCGTTTCAATTTTATGGTATGCCCTTGGTTTTGAAAGTTCAAACAGGCTGCCGGGGAAAATGGGAAATCTTTTGGTGCATTCAACAGAAGTGAATAAACTACTCAAAGAAGTTGATGAAATTTTTAGTAAACGAAAGCAAGAAGATCTTATCTCAAAAGCAAAATCTTATGTTGAGCAAGCTGCTGACGAAAAATTAATTCTGGAAGTAATTACTATGATGCAGAAGGGCCTTGAAAAAGCAGTAGAAAAAGGAAAAGGAATCTTCTTTTTAGCCAGCGCGCAGCTTTAAGTAGAAACTGTCCTTTTCTAAAATTGGTGCTTAATTACGAAGTACGCCGCTGATTTGTTGTATATCATTCCCCCGGTTGATAATTTTTCCCAAATTCAAAACCCTCCATACTGTAACTTTTTAGCTTTTTTGGAAGGCTTTATCAGTTCATTACCAGTTAATTGCCAGTAAAAACCTCCCAAAAACTGCGGTCCAAACGCCGAAATTTGTCCAAGTTTTTGATAGTCAGATTGCCGATTTTTACAATGGACAAATTATAACCAGTATGCAACGACCACTTATCTCTCCCGAAACATTTTTCTCCGATCAGCCGCTCTTCGGCGACGACGGCTTGCTCAATGATGCAGGACTGCAACAGAACAGTGAGCTGCTTGCAAAAGAATTTGAATGGCTGAAAGGCTTATTCGATGCGCGGGAAAAAGAATACTCAGAAAATAATTTTATCATGCAGCCGCTTGATAGTATTGGCATTCCTGCATTAACAGACGAAAAGGGGCCATTCACACACCTTGCTCATAAATTAAAATTAGAATTGGCCGAACGTGTTTTGCTTTTGCTTACGCTCGAAACACATTACCAGCCATTGTTTATCCGCGAACGGATTTCAAAGTATAATGCTGAAAACAAAGAATTATTTTTCGCGCTGGGCTATTACCAGGATCCTTTTTCAAACAATTTTTATCCGACACTGCAAACCTTACTTTTTCTCTGCTGTGGAAAAAATCCTGCTGCGTGGCGCAAATGTGAACAGGAAGTTATCCATCATGGGAAATTATTAAAAGAGCAGATACTTACCCTGCGCGATCCCGATGAACGCTCCCGCATTGGAAACCGCAACACGTATATTATTGATCTTGCCCCGGAGTATGTGGAGTATCTTCTTCACGGACAAAAACCACGTCCGGATTTCGGAAGAGCGTTCCCTGCGAAATGGGTAACGACAAACCTGGATTGGGAACACCTTGTCTTGAACAATCTAACCAAAGCGGAGATCAGTGATGTAATGGATTGGGTAGAATATGGAAGCGAGGTGCTTTCCCGTTCCGACAATAAGATCAATAAAAGTTTCCCCTGTCTTTTTTATGGCCCGCCCGGCACAGGAAAATCATTTACTGCAAAGCTCATTGGAAAAAAATACGGCAAAGATGTTTTCCGTATCGACCTTTCTATGATTGTTTCAAAATACATTGGTGAAACTGAAAAAAATCTCGCGCAGCTTTTCGATCGTGCAGATGGAAAAGACTGGATTTTATTTTTCGATGAAGCCGACTCTTTATTCGGAAAACGCACCGGCATCAGCGATTCGAAAGACAAATGGGCGAACCTTGAAATGTCGTACCTGCTTCAACGCATGGAAGAATTCGAAGGACTTTGCATTCTCGCCACCAACCTCAAGCACAATCTTGATCCGGCGATGACGCGTCGTTTTCAGTCGCTCATTTATTTCCCATGGCCTAAACCAGATGAACGTGCATTGATATGGGAAAAATCATTACCTCCCGGTTTTGCATACCCGCTCACGATCAGCTATGAAAAGCTATCCCGTTATGATTTCAGCGGTGCCGGCATTGCAAATATTATTAAAGCCAGCTGTGTAAAAGCAGCCAAGCGCGGCGATTATATCCTGAACACAGAAGATATCAGTCGTTTCATCCGTATTGAATATGCTAAGGATAACCGCACGCCGAATACAAAATAAGGAGCAGCAGAAATAAAATGGCCCGCAACAGAGACCGTCAGTATGAGCATATCGATCCCGTGCGCCAGCGCGATGATGACCGGTATCGTGCTATGCGTATGGCTATTGTTAAGGATTCGTTTGGGGAGGATGAAAAG
>JALYQL010000166.1 GCA_030855855.1 Bacteroidota bacterium
CTCCCTTTTACGGTCCGGATATGGATGTGTACCTGATCTACGGAGATGAACCAACATATGGCGATCGTGTAAAAACAGCGCCAGACGGAACATTCCAGTTCAAGTACCTTCGCAAAGGATCGTACACAGTGTATGCTTATTCAAAAGATTGTACTGCAAACTCGGGAACCACTTCCGTTTCCTCAGTTGTGAATATCACTGACAAAAAGCAGGAAGTCATCTTAACGAATCTGAGAATTAATAAATAATTCCATGCAACGCGTCCTTCTTTTATCGGCTATTTCTTTCTTATTCGTCGCCTCCGCCTTTGCCCAGTCTAAAAAACAGGCCAAGGAGATGAAGATCAAAAGTGCGACCGAAACAGTTATCGTTTATAAAGACGGAAAAGAGTCTGCCAATTATAAATCGGATTATACCACGTTTGACAAAGAAGGAAACACGCTCGTCCAGATCGAGTATAATCCCGACGGATCGGTCAGACGCAGGGAAACGACAAAATACGCGGGTAAAGAAAAAACGGAAGAGATTGTAGAGCATCCGGGGACTTCTTCTGACAATAACGATCAGAAAAAATATAAGAAGACGACGTGGAAATACAATTCTTCCGGCGAAAAAACAGAAGAAGTGGAATACGATGCGGCAGGAAATGTGACTAAAAAAACAACCTACGCCTACAATTCAAAAGGCTATCGTGCTTTTGAAATGGAATACGACGGCACAGGCAGGCTATTGAAAAAGTCGGCTTTCAGCTATGACAATAAAGGATTACGCACGGAAAAGAAAGTGTACGGTCCGGGTGATGTGCTGGAGAAATATGTAAAATACACCTACACTTATTAAATTCCAAAAGTGAAAGCAGCGGTCCAGGCGGTATTGGATACATTCGAAACGATCACTCTTGAAGAGATGGATCGAGTGAAGCTTATGGACCGCACTGATCAGAAATTCAATTTCAATATCGCGCAGCTTCCTGAATTGTTGGCTGCCGTGCGCGATGAGTACCGTGTGCTGGAAGTTTCAGGAACAAAAATGAGCCGGTACGAAACATTATATTACGATACACCTTCGTTCGATCTTTTCCGCCAGCACCATAACGGCCAGACCAATCGTTACAAAATCCGTATGCGGCGGTATGTGGAATCCGATCTTAATTTTTTTGAAGTTAAATTCAAGAATAATAAAGGCCGGACGATTAAAAAGCGCGTTAAAAAAACCGACCTGGATAAAAACATTTCCGGCAAGTCGCTTGAGCTGCTGGAGAATACTTCAGGTATGGGCCCAGACACTATTGAACCGAAGCTTTGGGTAAATTATAACCGCATAACACTGGTCAATAAAACCGATGAAGAGCGCATCACGATCGACCTCGATCTTGAAGTGAAGAATGCGGATGGCACAGCCGACTTTTCCGGTCTTGTAATTGTAGAAGCAAAACAGGCGAAAGCGCACGATACTCCATTTGTGAGATGTTTAAAGAATCTTCATATCCGTGAAGGCGGCACCAGCAAATATTGCCTCGCAGTGAGCAAGCTTATTCCTGACATTAAAAAAAATAATTTCAAACCCGATTTAATTCACATACAGAAAATCATAGATGACACGAACGCTGCTTAAACTTTTCCTGCCTTTATTACTGCTTGTTTTTTCTCCCTCCGTTTCCCTGCACGCGCAGGACAATGCCAATGGAAGTGAAAATACCCAGGTAACCGCGGCAGATGACAATGCTGACGATAGCAGCGAAGAGAAAAAGAAAAAGAAAAAAGAAAAGGAAGAGGAAAATACAGACGCAACTTTTTTCAACATCAGCATCGAGCGTTTTACATCCGCATTTTTCGTAAGGCTGCTGATTGATCTCGTGTCGATGTTCATCCTTATCAGGCTGATTTATTTCCCGGTGTATAAACGCCGTGATCATCTCTTCACGTTTTTCATGTTCAACATCACCATCTTTATCATCACAAACCTGTTGAACGCCAAATCAGGATTTTCTACAGGCGCCGCGTTTGGGCTTTTTGCGGTTTTTTCATTGCTGCGTTATCGCACCGAAGATATTTCTGCCCGCGACATGACGTATTTATTTACCGTGATCGCGCTTGGACTGATGAGCTCTGTGAACAAAGGGAATATTCTTGAAATGAGCATCATCAACACGATCATCCTTGTTGCAGCGTTCCTGCTCGATGGAAATATATTGATTAAAACAGAGTTTATTAAAACCGTACAGTATGAAAACATTGAGCTGATAAGGCCCGAACGGTACCCTGAGCTGCTGGCCGATCTCAGCGCGCGTACAGGACTTACCGTTCACAAAGCCAGCATCGGAAAAGTAGATTTCCTACGCGATACTGCTACGATCAAAATTTATTACCACGAGAATAAAAACCAGGAGCACGAATAACTGCTATGAAACGTTTGCTTCTCTCCATTACGATTTTGCTGGCAGCGTTGCCTTCGTTTTCTCAAACCGACGATTTCGGCTCGTGGTTTACTTTTGGTCTGAATAAAGATATTGGCAAAAAATCCAGCATAAGCTTTGACCAGGAATTCCGCCTGAAGGAAAATTTATCGACGATCAATCTTTTTTATACAAACATCGGTTTCAATTATAAAGTCACGAAGTTTTTCAAAGTCGCGTTGGTTTACCGCATGATCAACAAACAAAAAAATGACGGCAGCTACGGAATGCGCAGCAGGATTTATACGGATCTGATTTTTAAAACCAAACCCGGCAAATGGACATTGGACTACCGCACGCGACTCCAGGCCGAGTGGAGACAAGCCGGCTATTACAGTGAATTCGGAAATACACCTGAAATTTTTCTGCGGAATCTTTTTAAAGTCGGTTACGAAGTTGGTCCGCATCTCAAGCCATATGCTGCGACTGAATTACGCTGGCAAATACAAAACCCGCGACTTCCCTGGGCAAATGGCTTTGACCGCCAACGTCTCATCGCCGGGGCTGATTACAAAATCAACAACATGCATACGATCGGAACTTATTTCCTGTTCCAGAAAGAATACAACGTAAACGATCCGCAGACACTTTATATCCTCGGATTGGAATACACGATTTCGTTGGATTAGAGATTTTGAAGGATTTTGGATTTTGCCCGTCCACTGAAGCTTGCGCAGTGCGGATTTTCAATCTTGAATTTTGAATTTTGCCTGCCCGCCGAAGCTTGCACAGGTGGAAATCTTGAATTTTTAATCTCTATAGATCATCGCCACCGCCCACGCATTCGCGCCTTCTTCTTTTCCCACATATCCCAGCATTTCATTCGTCGTCGCTTTGATCGAAACATTTGATTCGTCAATGTGAAGGATCTTCGCTATCGTGGTGACCATTTCCGGCACATACGGATTTATTTTAGGGCGTTCCATCGCCAGCGTCGCATCTACATTTCCTACTGACCAGTTTTTTTCTATCAGCAGCTTTACCACTTTCCCGAGAAGAATTTTGCTGTCAATATTTTTGAAGTCAGCATCTGTATTCGGAAAATGAAATCCGATATCACGCAGGCCGGCAGCGCCCAGCAACGCATCACAGATCGCGTGTAAGAGCACATCGGCGTCGGAATGCCCATCGCACCCATACTCATGCTCGATGCGCACACCGCCCAGCCATAGCT
>JALYQL010000210.1 GCA_030855855.1 Bacteroidota bacterium
CTGCTCCTGACGTTGTTGTTTGTTCAGGAGCGCCTGCGAAAGCTGCTGAGCCAAGGAGATATTCTGTTCCTTCTATTACTCCCATAATTCCTTTCCCGGTAATTTCTCTCACCGATCTTACATTCACCGGTAGATCCGACTTGGCAAACGCAGTACAAATTCTCCTGCTAAGCGGATGCGCCGATTGAGAAGCGAGCGCAACAATGGCGGCAATTTCATTTTTTGAAAACGTTCCTTCAAATTTTACCTGCACTTCTCCCCCGTTGGTGATCGTGCCTGTTTTATCAAATACGATTGTATCAGCCGACGCGAGCCGGTCAATTACTCCGGCATTTTTCAGGTAAAGATGATTTCGTCCCAGCCAGCGCAATACACTCCCATTGGTAAAAACAGAAGACAGCAATAAGGTGCATGGACACGCAACGATCAGCACTGCTGTCATTACATTAAGTGAAAGATCCTTATCAATAAAAAGCCAGGCAATTGCGGCACCAAAAGCGACCGATAAAACCCCGGCCGTAAACCAACGATTGATCTTATCGAGATATGTTTTTTGTTCGTGCTCTTTTTGTTTGCTAAACACATCGTTATTCCAGAGTTGAGTAAGGTAACTCTGCGAGGTGGCGTTTTGTACTTTCAGCTCTATGGCTCCATCGGTTTGCCTTGCCCCGGCAAATATTTTTTCACCACGGAATTTCCGTACCGGATTTGCTTCGCCTGTGACAAAGCTATAATCAACATCTGCTTTTTCGCTGAGAAGGATTGCATCGGCAGGAATTAATTCTCCGCTGCGGATTAGTATGTTATCGCCGGGTTTGATATTTGTCACGCTGACACTTTCTTCTTTTCCATTTCGGTGTACAGCAACGGCTATCGGGAAATAAGATTTGTAATCACGTTCAAAAGCAAGATTTTTGTACGTACGATCCTGGAAAAGTCTTCCGATCAGCATAAAAAAAACAATGCCGCTCATCGAATCCAGATAGCTTGTTCCGCTACCTGCAATTATTTCATAAAAGCTCCGTAAAAAAGTAACAGTGACTGCAAGCGCGATCGGTGCATCAATATTAAGGCTGCGAAAGCGTATGGCTTTCCATGCCGAAACAAAAAATCCTGATGCACAATAAAATAAAACGGGGAGTGACAATACCAGGCTTATCCATGCAAAAAAATTACGGAGTTGTGGGACTTCTTTCAAATCACTTGCAGAAAGATATTCGGGAAAGCTCAACATCATAATATTCGCAAAACAAAATCCCGCAACTCCGATCTTCAATACACCTGAATCGAACCGACTCTTTTTTACTTTCAGCTCCAGATCGCCCAGGCTGATCGCCGGCGAATATCCAGTGGCGGACATGAGCGCAGCGATCTCGCTTAATTTTATTTTTCCTTTTTCAAAATCAATTGTAACCTCTCTGCGCGGAAAATTTACAATGGAAGAAATTATCCCCGGGTTCAGCTTAGATAAGTTTTCCAGCAGCCAGATGCAGGAGCTGCAATGCATTACAGGCACATGAAAATTTACGCGTGATAAATTTTCATCTTCAAACCGGATCAGCTTTTCCCTGACGCCTTTTTCATCAAGAGAATCGTAAACTGCGTTTCGTTTTTCGTTTTCCGCTGTTTGGCCCGGAAATTTTGTGATATCATAATAATTACAAAGATTATTGTCTTTCAGCAGCTCATATACCAGCTTACATCCATCACAGCAAAAATTATGTTGATCAAACGTTACAGATTTTTCGTCACAATTATCTCCGCAATGAAAGCACACATAGTTTTTAATTACCGGTGATAAACGCGCTGTTCTCATAAAAAAGAAAAAAGGTGGTCAAATGAAAAGCGATCATATGCTGAGGGTAACAAGAGAATTGCAAGAAGTAAAATCAATCGGGGCCATACAAAGCGCATGTCCCATAGTGATTCGCGCAGGCTCATTGCGAAAACGACAACTACCAGATCGATTCCTAAACATACAAGGGCCGGGTAAATCATAAAACCGGCGATAAGCATTATCCCGCCAAACAATTCGACAAAGGAGGAGATCACAGTAACCGTTTTAATAATGGAACCCGGGAGCTTTTTACCGCGCATCGCAAATTCAATCCCTTCTTCTGTTTTTTTCAATCCAAGGCCAAATACTTTATCATAACCTTGCATTAAAAACAAAATCCCGAGTATGATCCTCATGAACAATAATGCGATGTCAGCTTTATATTGAAGGAAAATATCCATAGTCGGTTATATACTCCTGTTTGTGAATTGTAGTTGGTTTAACAACATTGGTTTTCCCAGCACTTTTACTCCAAGTGCATTTTGCTGTTCAATCGTGTAATTATCCGTTGAGGTTGTAGTGATCCAGTTATTGCCCGACTGCCGCGTCACATGCAGTTCAAGAGCAAACCTACCACGGAAAGCTTGTTCGAAATCAGCAACTTTGTCGGTTGCACGAATATTAAACGTAAAGGGGTTTCTTTCTTTTTGATAATCACATAGCCACTCTCTTTCCGCAATTTCCAGAACTAATGAAAGAAGCAATGTCTGCCAGGGTAGCTTGCAAATTGAAAGACGCAACAAAGGAAATTCAGCAGCGAATCTATTTTTAAATTCGCCAATTGTCAGCTGATGATTAACATGTATTTCCATTTTTCGGGAATTATGTGAGCTTCCTCTTTTACAAAGTTGAAAAAACGCATTGCGTTACCGAATGCCGGTACTCAGCATCGAACATGATCTTTATCAGTTCCGGTTAATTTACAGCGCTATTCTTTTCTTTAAAGCATGCCGGTCAGTCGAGGGAACAGGTATTCTTCTTCGAGAAAAAACATTCGTGCCATATCCTGCCTGGCATTGTTGATACGCGCATACACCAGCCTGTGTAGTGAAGTCTGTTTAGAATTATTTCCATATTGATCAGAAAGCTGTTCAAGTCGTTGAAAAAGGTTTTGCAGCCGGCGATGATCGTTAACTAATTTCGGAATGACCTCTGAAGCTTTACTCGAATTCTTTTGCTTTTTACCGGTACGAAAAGAATTGATCAGCATTATTTCCTTTGCATTGTGGTCTTTGCAAAGTTCAAGGAGCTCATGTACATGTTTTGTCAGAGCTGCATGCTCCTCAGGGTTTCTATGGTCATCAGGAATAGATTCGAGCAATTCGGATGTAGTTTCGAGCATTTTATTCAGTCCGGGAAAAATTTTCTTGCTGCACAAACGTTCAAGCTCTGCCAATCCGCATTTCTTGTAATTCTCGACACTTAGCATTCTCTCGTCATTCAAATTCATAGACATTGTTCATTATAGCGTACTGATTCTGCATTTGTCTTACAAAAGTATTTGCCGGAAGCCGGAAGCTACATGAGCCACGACAGCGCCGCGGGTGATCGTTAGCAGATAAATTCCGGAAATTGACTTTCACACAAACATCATACAAACAGGTGATGATGGTCATGCCTCGGAAAAATGCTGCATTGCAGTAAAAAAAAGGCTGGTATCAAAAAAGAAAAAATAGCTGTGAGAATTTAAGACGGAATTCCATGAGTGAAAAAAGAATAAACCTGAATGAAGAGGTACCGAATGTCAAAGTTGAAGTGGTGTCAAAAAAACGGTTGAAATTTATAATTATCTTTCCCGCACAAATGAGTACAGCCAAAAAAGAATGTCCGTCCTGCGCAATGGATATCGCTCGCACGTGCAAAGTGTGCCCGGTGTGTGACTATGAATTTCCGGTGGAGAGTAAGTTAAAGCCGTGGATTATTATTTTACTCGTGCTTGTTATTTTTCTTCTCGCAATCGGGGGAAGGAAATGGCTGTGAGCAATTTATTACAAGAGGCTACCGGCAAATTTTCCCCGGACCTGTTTTATCTCTATTTTTGACACCAAATCTTAACCAAATGAATTTTTTCGAAGAAGAGCACACATTCGTTCAGGCAATAGATAAAAAACCACGCAGAATTGGTTTTAAGAAAAACAGCAACAGCAGCATAAATGATGATCCACAGCTGCTGGGAATAAAAATAAGATTGGGCAATGAGCCGATCGTAAAAAACCTGCAGGAGATCCTGAACGCAACCGGCAGCGTAATTCCTCCCGAGATCAGCACGCTGTTCAAAACAAAAGACATTTATTCTGTAGTGCATGCTATCGGCGCATTGCGGATTGAAGGAAACGCAAAAGTTTCCGAGCTGCAATATGAAGCGCAGGTAAAAAATATTCCCGGCGTTCAGACCATCGATCTTTTGCCGAATACCACTTTTAAAGATGTATGGCAGCTGAATATGAATTTCGAAGGGTCCATGTCAGCCAATGGTAATTTCTCTGCTACTATTCCGACTGAATTAACACAGGCGCTTATTCCCAATAAATATGTAACGCTCGGCGGCGACATCAAACTGCAGCTTGCGAATAATTCGAGCTTTATAGGGAAATTTTCCTGTGGGTTGAAATTGCCTGTCGTACAATCGCTGGGAATCGCTTCGAATACCTGCACGTGGATATTGAATCCGCAGGAAAATCCTTTGCTTGGCGATCAGCTTTTAGTGCAAACGATTGCAGTGCCGAAAGGAACGCAGAAAATTACTTATGAGATGTTCGGCGTGTTGAAAGCTGATAAGGGGATTCTCTGGAAGAAGCAGGAGATTAAAACGAAGGTGTATGAGGTGGAAGTTGTGCTGATTGGTTAATCTTCCGCTGATCCGATGGTGCAGCAATTTACCCGAACAACTCTTTCAGATAATGCTTTGCCGTTTCTACTTCCGGAGTTCCAGGTGAAGAGTAAAACAGAGGCCACCCCCTGAAACCCATCGTACGTTCTAAAATTTCAAAGTAAGAAAAACAATTTTTTTGAAGTGGGGTCACCTTGTTATATGCCAGATCGTTTATATAAAGATTTTCGTCAGGAACAACTAAGCCGTTGATTATCCCCACGTGCAGCTCGTTTCCGCTGCTCATATCAAAAGGATGGAAAGCTGCGTTTGATTCTCCATCGCCCACGTATTTTTCATTCACCTGCTGCATTTCCCAGTAGTCCCATTTGCGGCCCATGAAGTCATTAAGAAAAACCGGTGGTGTGAGAATATCAATATTTCCTCTTATCGAATAAACAGAGTGCATGCCGGTTAAATCGCCGGGTGTAAGATCGCCGAGTTTGTTTTCACGAAGCGCCCATTCGATCCTTAAGCCGGAAAGTTCCCTGTAAAAATTAAACAGGCTTTCTGGCAAATGAATGCCGGATACTAACTCGATGTTTTTCAGCTCGCCGGCAGATAATCCTGGCGATTTTTCAAATACAAGTATTTCGATGATCGG
>JALYQL010000218.1 GCA_030855855.1 Bacteroidota bacterium
CAGACTGTTTTCGCTGCCACAACTGCTGGTGTTTACAAAAGTACAGATGCGGGCGCAACATGGAGCCAGGTGTTGAATGTTCCTGTCTGTATGGATCTTGCATTACTTGCAAACGATACAAGCGTGCTCATGTGCGGGGCAGGAAATATGAATACCGCCAATAAAGGATTGTACCGTTCTGCCGATGGCGGATTAAGCTGGTCGATCGTTCCGGGAATTCCGAATCCGGCCCACACGGGAAGAACATCCATTGCACTTTATCCTGATGATAATCATATTGCCATCGTGCAGGTGTGCGATGCGTATAACACGATCGGGTTTTATAAAACAACCAACGGCGGAATCACATGGACCACTACTTCCAGCCAGGATATCGGTTCTTACCAGGGATGGTATTGTGCCGGCATGATCATCCGTGCAGGTGATCCGAACGAGATACTTGTTGGCGGCGTTAACATGCACAGATCAACTGACGGCGGTTTTTCATTCTCGCAGGTTTCCGATATGAGCTGGGGTCCGCAGTACATGCATTCCGATGTGCATTCCGTAGTTGTGAATCCGCAAAATCCTTCGAGTGCTTTTATCGCAACGGATGGCGGGCTTTTCCGCTCGTATGATTTTGGTGATTCATACATTGAATGTGTGGATGGTTATGTGACTTCACAATGTTATATCGGATCTGTTTCACAAACCAATCCTGATTTTGCATTGACAGGATTGCAGGATAATTATTCGATCCGGTACGATGGCAATCCCTACTGGACTCCTGTTGTTGGCGGAGATGGATGTTACAATGCCATCGATCCGATTGATGATTTTGTTTCTTATGTTGCTTATCAATACCTGAATATCTTTCAGTCTTTTGACCAGGGAATTACTTACAGCCAGGTGAATTTTGAATCATCAAGTCCGTCACTTCCAAATCCTACTGCGTTCCTTGCGCCGTATATTATTTGCCCAAGCGACAATGCACGGCTTTATGCAGGAAGAACGGGAGTTGCAAGAAGCGATAACCAGGGCGGTACATGGCCAACAGTAAGCGCCGATCCTATCGACAATGGAAATTATGTTTTGACCATTGCTGTTTCATCGCTTAATTCCGATTCAGTTTACATCGCGACAGCGCCTGATAACAGTCCATCGAAATTAATGCTGAGCGCAGATGCCGGACAAACTTTTATGGATCGGTCTGCCGGATTGCCTGATCGTTTTCCAAGACGCATTGCGGTTGATCCGCGCAACAGCAAAATCGTGTATGTAGTGTACGCCGGATTCGGAACAGGCCACGTTTTTAAAAGCATAGATGCAGGCGCAAACTGGACAAATATCGGAACGACATTGCCTGATGTTCCTTTTCATTGCGTTATGCTTGATCCGCAATTTCCGGATATTGTTTATGTAGGAACTGATATGGGAATATTCGTCACTAATGATGGTGGCGCTTCGTGGTCAGCACACAACACCGGCCTTTACGATTGGACGATGGTGTACGATCTTGTTCCTTGCGCGTCTGATCGTTCTTTTCTTTGCTTCACACACGGTCACGGTGCTTTCAAAAGAAGCCTTAACGATGTGATCGGAATAAGTGATCAGGCTGCACCAACCCCATTTTCGCTTTCTGTTTTCCCGAATCCTGTGAATGATGTGGCAACGCTGGTTTTGGGAGAATCATTCGGTCCTGTAGAGCTCAACGTTTACGATCTGCAGGGAAAAATAATTTTTACAAAAGCCATGACTGTTGATCCTGCATCTCCTTACGTTCGTTTGGATGTGAGCGAATGGGCAAATGGTTGTTACATCGCGGAGGCGGTTGATGGAAAAAGAAAAGCGACAACAAGGATTTTAGTGGCGCGGTAATTTCATAAAAAAATTGTCATGCGTATTTATTCGGGCTTTATACCATTTTAGATATATAATAGTCCATCAACATCAAGCTTTTTATTTTTTATCCTTGTCAATCCGTATTATCCGTGTTCCATTGTGGAATAGAACGCGGATGACACGGATTTGACGGATAAGCGGCGTCCGTCGCGGCGGATTCGTAATTCGTAGTCAATCAGTTTTGCTTAAAATAATCATCAGAAAGCACAGTGCCGGAATTAGTATCCAGCACCAGCAATCCAACGCCGAATTTCATCATCACCATACGACTGTAAAAAATAAAGATCTTCTGCTGGTTCTTTCTCCAGATCACATTCCCGATATCCGCCATGCCTTTTACTTTCGGAATTGAAAAGCTCATACCGTCAAGCGTGATCCTGAGCGAAAACTGATTCCGTTCGCCAAAAGAAGTGTCATAAACCTCCACTACATTTCCTTTGATCACCTTTGGAATAGAAGTATCGCTTTCACCCCGGTCATGCTTGATAACTTTGAGCTTCGTTTTTTCTTTCCGGGCCTCTGCGGCATCCCAGGCTTCTTCATCCTCATATTCATAATCATCTTCCTCTTCTTTTTCCAAATGCAGATCTCTGCCCGAAATGGTTTTCATATGTTCGACGCAGCGAATCGCAAACGGACTCTGAATATCAAAATCTGAACCGATCTGCTCTAATCCTTTGATCACTTTCAGGTCAGCAGTGTCGAGCAGGTAATGCCTGTACTTTTCAAAGCTCGGCGCATCATCAGGCATAAATGTAACTGAACCGAAAATATGGTAAAGGCCAGGATTATTTTTGTCTTCCGCTATTTCTGAAATAACGGTCAGCGGTTTGTTTTTCGCAGCACGAAATACAAAGAAGAAAATAATAACGGTAAAGGCAATGCTTCCGCCAATGATGAAAATTGTGGTTTGATCCATTCCGGAAAATTAGGGTACGAAAAGCGAAATAAAAAACGAAAAAGTACGAAACCACTGAGGAGTCGTACTTTTTCTTTTTTCGTACTTTTTAGACCTGATTTTGTTTTTCGTACCCCGCCACCTAGATAATGTCCTTCTCTTCACTGCCCATTCCCGACATTGCAGGAGCGATTTCATCATGTGCTTTTTCTTTTGACCCGAATAACTTCCGCAATTTCTTGCCGGCATTGTCAGACATCATGTACATTACCGGAAGCACCACAAGCGTAAGCACAGTAGCAAAGCTCAATCCGTAGATCATCGTCCATGAAAGAGGTCCCCAGAAAGCAACACTATCGCCGCCAATGAAAATATTAGGATTGCCATCACTCAGCAATGTCGCGAAGTCAATGTTCAATCCGATCGCGAGCGGAACAAGTCCGAGAATAGTTGCTGTCGCAGTGAGCAATACAGGAGTCATACGCGTTTTACCGGCTTCAATAATTGCAGCGCGTGTTTCCATTCCACGTTCTTTCAGGATGTCAATGAATTCAACAATCAGAATTCCATTCCGCACCACAATTCCGGCCAGCGCCACAATTCCGACACCTGTCATAACGATCGAAACATTCATTCCGAATATCGCCAGCCCGAGGAAAACACCGATCACGCTGAACAAAATTTCAGTCACGATAATAATTGTTTTTCCAACCGAGTTGAATTGTGTGATCAGGATCAGCACGATCAATCCGATAGAAGTGAGCAACGCGCCGCCGAGGAACGATGCTGTTTCTGCCTGCTCTTCCTGCTGTCCGCCCATTTTCACTTCCACACCCGGAACTTTATTATTTAGCTTCCAGTATTCCACCTGTGAGCTGACCTGTTCAGCCACTTCATTTGGATTGTATCCTGAAAGCACATTCGATTCCAGTGTGATGATGCGTTTCTGCGCTTTACGTTTTACACCGCCATAACTAACGCCATAATCAATATCGGCGAAAGAAGAAAGCGGCACGTTACGTATCACTCCTCCCATGTTCATGTCGCGGTAAGTAACTTTCAGATTGCGTAAAGCATTCAGGTCGTTACGTTGCTCACGATTGTAGCGCACCATGATCGGGTACTCATCTTTGTCGTCGCGGAATTTTGAAGCTTCCACTCCGAAAACACCACTCCGTAGTTCCATTCCGATCTGCCCTGTTGAAATTCCCTCACGGTTAGCACGTTCACGGTTCAGTGTGAAAATGATTTCAGGCTTGCTCGGAGTAACATCGCTCTTGAGCTTTTCAACTCCGGCAATTCTGTTCTCGTCGGCTTCAAGGAAATTTTTAAGCAAAGTGTCTGCCGCAATAAGATCTTCGAGCTTATCACCGGTGAGCTCAATACTAATCGCTTTTCCTACCGGTGGCCCGCCTTGTTC
>JALYQL010000239.1 GCA_030855855.1 Bacteroidota bacterium
CGACGCGTATGACACCAACAAGTCAATTCATTTACATACCGAGATTGAAGATCATCCTTTTCGTATTGATACAATTGTTCCGTTGGGATTGATTCTGAATGAAATTATTTCCAACTCACTCAAATACGATTTTGAAGGTCAGACCGAAGGCGATTTATATATTTCACTTCATAAGAAGGATGATAATTTTTACATTCTTGAAGTCTCCGATAATGGAAAGGGAATTCCCTCACTTATCAATATTGAAGACGCGCAGACATTAGGCATGCAGCTCATACATATGCTAAGCGGGCAGATCAACGGGAAAGTTGTTCTCAGCCAGGAAAGTGGATTAAAATACAGGATTGAATTTGAAGAAGAGTTGAAGGATCGGTTTTAGACTACATTTGACAAATAAAAATTAATTAACTTTAGATATGAAAAAGATAGCAGTAAGGATTTCTTTCTTCCTTGTTTTGGCTTTTATTGTTGTTCAGGCCTGCAATAAGACAAGGTTAAATGACAAAATTTTCGACGAAGTCACTTCTACGAATCTCGTTTTTTACCAGGGACAAGATTCTGTTTATAATCCTGCGGGGGGAAGTCCACATGGAGATTTTAAGCTGAAGTTTAACAGCACTGCCGCTTCCGTGTTGGATGCAACTGGAAGATTACCCGCGGGAAGCTCTTTTCCTGATGGTTCACTAATTGTCAAAGAAGCACTTTCGGGAACCAGCGGAATGTTTTATGCAATAATGAAGAAGGACAAAAAATCAAAATTTGCCAATGAAGGTTGGTTGTGGGCCGAATACAATCAGGATGGGACGGTAATATATAATGTAAAAGAGAAAGGTTCTGCCTGCATTTCCTGCCATTCCGCTTCTCCCAATCGTGATCACGTCAGATCATTTGATTTGCACTAAAAGGGGTACGAATTACGAAAAAAGAGTACGAATTACGAATCAAAAACGAATTTACGAAATGCGAAAAGGGGTACGAATTATTTATTAAGACTTTTTATTTACTTGTTCGACGGAAATTCCCTTTGCGTTAAAAGTATTTTCAAGATCGTTGATTAATTGAGAAGTATCATATGATCGTGGAATTTCGAATTTTGATTTTTTATTGGTTTTAGTAAGAACTACTATAAAATATCCTCCTTTTGACATTGTAGGTATTCTTAATTGTATCAGATCAATGTCTGTTATTTTAAAGGTTTTGTTCATGAACGGGATTAATGGATATTTCATCATTAACATGTTCTTATTAATAAGAATTGATTTAAGTCTTGATCCGACCACAATATAAATTAGAATAAAGAAGGAAATATTACCCGGCAAATATTTTATCATCGGTAATTCTCCAAATAGAATCAATCCGGTTATCGCAATAAATGCCAGGCTTAATAATAAGTTTGTTCTGCTGAATTGATATAGTCTTTTTTCTTCCACCGGATTTTAGTAAACGAATATACAACAGACGGTTTCTGGAATACAAATAAAATCATCACAAAGCCCGTCTTTATACCAGCTGGTTGCTTATTTAGCAGCCAGCGATTTCACACCCTTTCGTTTTTCGCCCTCATTTCGCTTTTTGTACCCCTTTTAAACAAAAACGCCCTCATGTTTTTCATGAAGGCGTCTCTGTGGAAGATGTGATGATATTATTGAATGCTCAATTTCTTTTCTAATTCTTCGATATACGCTCTGAAACGTTTATCGGTATCCATCAGGTTGTTTACTGTTCTGCAGGCATGAAGAACTGTCGCGTGATCTTTTCCGCCGCAATGCATTCCGATTGTAGCGAGCGACGATTTTGTCATGCTTTTTGCGAAATACATCGCGATCTGGCGTGCCTGCACCACTTCACGCTTACGTGTTTTGGATTTTAGCAGCTCGATAGGAAGGTCGAAATAATCGCAAACAACTTTCTGTATGTAATCGATAGAAACTTCGCGTGCGGTGTTCTTTACGAACTTGTCGATCATCTGTTTTGCAAGATCGAGAGTGATCGCTTTTTTGTTGAGCGATGCCTGTGCGAGCAAAGAGATGTAAGCGCCTTCGAGCTCACGGATATTTGTAGTAATGCTGTAAGCAAGATATTCAACAACTTCACGTGGAAGCTCAATTCCGTCGATGTACAGTTTTTTCTCGAGGATCGCGATGCGGGTTTCAAGTCCCGGGATCTGAAGATCAGCTGAAAGTCCCCATTTGAAGCGCGACAACAGGCGTTGTTCCATTCCCTGCATTTCAACCGGTGGTTTATCAGCTGTTAAGACAAGCTGTTTGCCGGTTTGATGAAGGTGATTGAAGATATGGAAGAAAACATCCTGTGTTTTGTCTTTACCGGCGAAGAACTGCACATCATCAATAATGAGCACGTCGATCATCTGGTAGAAATGGATGAAATCGTTCTGGTTATTATTTTTCACCGCGTCGATGAACTGGTGAGTAAATTTCTCTGAGGAAACGTACAGCACAGTTTTGCCGGGATGTTTGTATTTGATCTGAAGTCCGATCGCGTGAGCAAGATGGGTTTTCCCAAGACCAACACCACCATATATAAGGAGTGGGTTGAAAGCGGTTCCGCCCGGCTTGTCAGCAACAGCCCAACCAGCAGAACGGGCGAGACGATTGCAATCACCTTCAACTAAATTCTCGAAAGAGTAATTCGGATTGAGCTGTGATTCAACATTTACTTTTTTAAGACCCGGAATAATAAATGGATTGCGAATCGTATTCTTGTTC
>JALYQL010000257.1 GCA_030855855.1 Bacteroidota bacterium
TCCCAGAATGGTTGAGCAAGCTAAACAAACATTTAAAAGCCAGTTTGAATCAGGACAGCTGAAGGTTTTTAATTACGCGATTTCGGATGAAGATAACACTGACATTGAATTTAATGTAAGTGAATGGACACTCTGGAATTCATTGCGCAAAGAAATTGCCGGTAGAGATAACACACAGACTCACGTGATTGTGGTTAAAACCCATCGGCTCGATACACTAATGAACGAGCATGGTGTTCCTTATTACTGTAAGATTGATATTGAAGGTTATGATGCACTTGCCGTCAACACGCTTCAAAATACCAGTTCCCGCCCTGTTTTTATTTCCGTGGAAACGGAGTGTATTGGTGACAAAGAAATTATTACCGAGGACAAAGCGCTGGAAACACTCATCAGTCTTAATGCTATCGGGTACAATCGATTTAAGTTAGTCGATCAAAAGACTCAAGAGATACTTACTCAAGTTCCATTTTATGGCGTAAAAAAAGCATTGCCGGCGCCACGTTCCCGAAATTTAATTGATAAAATTCTGAGACGTCCGATTCCTGCCAACCTGAGTCATTTTGACCAATTGCGGAAAAAACATAAGTATAATTTTCCTGTTTCTTCCACTGGCCCTTTTGGAACACAGCTCGATGGTGAATGGGTCAACTTCGAATCGGCCAAAGATATTCTCCTTTTCCATCGTAAAATGTATTTTAATCTGGAAGGAATTCCAAATTATTCATTTTGGTGTGACTGGCATGCAACTACTGTATAAGCACTATGAAAGTGTCACCTCTTGTTTCTGTATTAATGCCGGTTTATAATGGCGAAAAATATCTTCGATGTGCTATTGAAAGTATCCTTGCTCAGACATTTACGGATTTCGAATTTATTATAATTAATGATGGGTCTACTGATACAAGTGAAGAAATTATCAGTTCATATAATGACCCTAGAATAAGATATTTCCGGAACGATTCGAATCTCAAGTTGATCGCGACTTTAAATAAAGGCCTTGACCTTTGTAATGGAAAATATATTGCCCGCATGGATGCCGATGATTTTTCATTTCCTGAACGATTTGAAAATCAGGTGAAATTTATGGAGTCTAATCCTGAATATGGCCTGTGCGGTGCAGATATTGAAATAGAGGGTAAAACAAAAAGCTGGATTGCTATTGGAGATAATGATTTTATCAGATTTTGTTTTCTATTTCACAATCCTTTTAATCATCCTGTTTCCATAATCCGCACCTCAGTCATAAGAAATCATAAGCTTTATTATCCTGATGACTACGTTCATGCGGAAGAATATATTTTCTGGCTTGACATACTTTCTTTTTCAAAGGGAACAAATCTCGATAAAAAACTATTGAAATACCGATTGCATGATGGCCAGGTTTCCAGCAAGTTCAGAAATGATCAACGCGAAATGGGGCAACGGATCAGGCTCGAACTTTTCAAGCAAATAGTGCCCTATTCCACAGCCGGAATGAGAAAAGCTCATTTGGTAATTGCCGAAATGACTTCGCAGGTATTGGAGAAATCTTCGTTTGAGCAAATTCAGTTCAATTTCGGAGGATGGGTCACCGTTTTTCAATTACGTGCCTGGTTATTTGCAATCAAAACTTCACTTATTTTCAATAAAAAGTGGGATAGCATTTATCTTCGAAAGTGGATAAATGCAGTAGATGCCGGATTGAAAATTAAAATGCAAACTGAAGGATCCGCTTTTAAAAATTAATATCCAGGTTAAGTCAAAGAAACAAACACATAAAGCTGTGAATCTAAATCTAAAAGATAGGGATGCTGATTTTATCAACAGGACAGTTTTTCTTGTAACAGGTGGTGCGGGCTTTATTGGCTCTAACATTGTAAATTTTTTAGTTGAAGCCCGGGCAAAGGAAATACGAATAGTAGATAATCTTGCCACCGGAAATTTTTCAACGATAGCTGACCTTATAAAAGAAAATAAAGTCACTTTCATAAACGGCGATATTCGTGATCTGCCCGTTTGCCAAAAAGCGTCTGAAGGAGTTGATGTAATTCTGCACCAGGCTGCTTTAGGGTCAGTTCAACGAAGCATTATAGATCCCGCCACTACCAACTCGGTAAATGTGGATGGATTTATAAATATGTTATCCGCCGCGAAAGATGCAGGCGTGAAAAAATTCATTTACGCTTCTTCATCTTCCGTATATGGCGACGATCCGTCGATGCCGAAACGCGAAGAAAAAACAGGTAATCTTTTATCACCTTATGCAGTAACCAAACGTACCGGGGAAGAATACGCACGTGTGTTTAAAAATCTGTATGGATTAAACACAGTTGGTTTGCGCTATTTTAATGTATTTGGTCCTGCGCAGGATGTTAACGGTCCTTATGCAGCAGTAATCCCGCTTTTTATCGAAGCAATGCTTTCAGGAAAACCGGTTACAATTTTCGGTGATGGTGAAAATACGCGCGATTTTACATTCGTGGAAAATGTGGTGCTGGCCAATGTGAAAGCGGCGATTGCAGAGTTGCCTGCAAATGAATTACCCGTTTTAAATATCGCATTCGGCGGAACTACTTCGCTCAATACGCTTCATCGTGTCCTTTCTGATCTTACAGGGAATACAATACCGCCGGTATATAAACCTGTGCGGGTCGGCGATATACGTGATAGCTTCGCAGATATTTCCCGTGCGAAAAAATTATTAAAATTTGATCCAACAGTTAAACTGGAGGACGGACTTCGCCTGACAGTTGAATGGTTCACTAAAAAAAAAGAAGCGCTGGCCCGGTGATTTTTCAATGATGAAACTGCTCCTGCTTTCACTCGATTCTTATTCCATCTTTCACACCGATACTAAATTTATTTTTGGTGGCGCTGAAATTGAAACCGGGTATCATGCAAAAGGTCTTGCGGCGCGTGGAATAAACGTTTCTGTGGTCACGCGTGATCATGCGGTTCCAAAGCACGAAATTGAAAAAGTCACATTGCTTCCTCATCCCGGAATGAAAGGCACGGGATATTGGAATAAAAGAAAAAGCCTGGGCGGAAGAATTTCATTCCGTCTTTTCGGCGATAACAATCCTTTTAAAACAGTTGACGAATTATATAGTGATATTAATCCTGACGCAGCATACGTGATGGGAATGTCGCATGAAGCGCTTCACCTGGCACGTTTTTGCAAAACATACAATAAGGAGTTTATTTTTCGTGTGGCGCATGATCTCGATTTGGTAGGCGATGAGTTTGACGAAGAGAAGATAAAAAAATGGGCAGGCATTTCTTTTAATGAAGTAAAAGAGATCATTGAAGGAGCAACTATTGTGCTTACACAAACCCAAACACAGGACAAGCTTTTAAAAAAATGGTTCGGAAGAGATGGCGTTCTGATGTTTCCTCCGATTGACATTACGCTTAAAGAAAAGCCGCAGGAAAAGAAATACGATATTTTTTGGGTCGGCAAAAACAATGTGTTCAAGCGTCCCGAAAAAATAATTGAGCTTGCACGTCGTTTGCCTCAGCGCAAATTCTGTATGGTGCTCAATAAAATGGATGAAATTTCGTGGAACAGGATCGTTGCTGAAATTCCTGTGAATGTTCACTTGGAGGAATCAGTTCCTGCTGATAAGATCGAAAAGTACTTCAGCTCGTCAAAACTATTTGTGAGCACTTCTTTGCATGAAGGATTTGCAAATACTTTTTTGCAGGCCGGAAAAAACTCCGTTCCCGTTATTTCCATGGGAAGTGATCCGAATAACATGCTTTCTGAGCATAATGCGGGTGTGCTTGTAGGTGATGACATGAATAAGCTGGAGGCCGCTGTAGAAGAATTGTTGAATAATGAGAATTCCTACAAAGCATTATGCAAATCAGCACGGGCATACGTTGAAAAATTTCATGACAGGGAAAAGATTAACAAACAGTTTTACGATCTGTTAATTCCCGTTCCGGCAAATGGGTGATAGCGCTGGTGCTATGAAAACCATTCTTTTCGTTTTCACAAAGCATTTTCCATTTGGTTCAGCCGAACAATATCTTGTTGATGAATTGCCATATT
>JALYQL010000260.1 GCA_030855855.1 Bacteroidota bacterium
TAAAACTTGTCCCGATTAGAAATAATGATTGGGGCCGAGAATGTTTTGTGCACGATCCGTCCGGTATCCTCTGGCATTTCGGAGAAATTTTAAGGAGGTAGGAGAACTTTCAACATTTATTTTTCAAAATCAAAGTTTCACTTTAGGGCAACATTCACTATGTTTGTATGAGCAACCAGGTTGACAAAGTCCGGACTGTTATGCTTTACAAGGATTATTTTACCGGATTCTTTGTAAAGCAACGGCAGAAAGTAAAAGACAAAATCATCTGGACATTTGAATTGATCGAAGAGCTTCAGCGTGTTGCGGAAACCTATCTTAAACATCTTTAAAATACAAACGGGCTTTATGAAATACGAATTCAATCAGGCAGTGATATTTTCAGGATATTCTGTTTTTTTGACCAGGGACAATTAGTCGTTTTGGCAAATGGATTTCAGAAGAAAAGTCAAAAGGCGCCAAGACAGGAAATCGACAGGGCTTTAAAAATCAAGGAGGAATATTTCAATGAAAAAAAGTAAAACAAAAACACTTGAACAATTCAAGGATGAACAATACGGTAAACGTGGAACTTCAAAGCGCGATAAGCTGGAAGAAGGATTCCAGGCTTTCAAAATCGGAGCTTTAATTCATGATACCCGCCTTGAATTGGGGTTGACACAAGAAGAGCTGGCAGAGAAATGCGGAACCACAAAGTCCTATATTTCAAAAATTGAAAATGATATCAAGGAAGTAAGAATATCAACTTTGCAGAAAATCGTGGGACTTGGTTTTGGCGGCAGCCTGCAATTGTCAATTAAGTTGTAAAGCGATTCGAAATAATGACTGGGACAGAGAATGTTTTCTGGCATTTCGGCGAATTTAAAAAGTAAATGTAGATGCCAATCACCAAAGTTTACAACTCGCATCATTCAATGAAAATAGAAAAACAAGACATCATCACACTAGAAACAAAACTCATTGACGCCATAAAATCAAGCGACGTTCAGTTTTTAGAAACCATTTTACACGATGATCTGCTCTTCATTGCCCCAAACGGACAACTCATCACTAAGGAAATGGATATTGCCTCTCACCGCGCAGGTGAAATGTCTGTTGAGCAACTTATACCGACTTTTGAAGAAATAAAAATAATTGATGACACAGCGGTCGCCGTTGTTGTTTATGATACCAAAGGAACTATGCTGGGAAATCCTATCCGGGGTCAATTCCGTTACATCAGGATCTGGAAATTATTCAGCGACGGATTAAAAGTAATTGGTGGGAGCTGTTTTAAATTAGCATAAAACACGAAGGGAAATACAATCAGCAAAACATCAACATGAAAATTGAAACCCATGCTATAAGCAACACAAAAATTGCCGAAGTAATTTCGGATGATATTATCATTAAAACTACCGAAGACGGTTTGGATTTGCTTGGTAATTTATATTACCAGGACTTCGACAAAATAATTGTGCACGCAAAAAATATCACGCCTGATTTTTTTGATCTGAAAACAGGAATTGCAGGCGAAATACTTCAGAAGTTTTCAAATTACAGGGTTCGTTTGGCTTTGGTGGGAGATTTTACGCAATACCCGGGCGCAAGCATTAAAGACTTTATTTTTGAAAGTAATAAAGCCGGGCATATCAACTTTGTGAATTCGACAGCAGAAGCGATAGGGAAACTTTCGAAACCAATCTAAAGTATCACCGCCACACTAAACCGCCACACTTCACTTTTATCCTTACAAACCGGCGGCAGCCACGTTGGCATTTCAGCTGCAATCGCTATAAGCTTTGCCTTGAACGGCTCCGAAAGATCTTTATCATCCACAGAAACACCGACAACTTTCAACGATTTCCGATCAATAGAAAATGAAATCACGAAAGATCGTCCGCGATACGCGTCTTTTTCTTCTTTGGTAAAATCGTTTTGAATACGGCGCGCGATATATTCATTCTGCGCCATTCGTCCGCCAAAATAACGTGGTCCGCAGATCAGTGCTGTTACACGGTTGGAATCTACAAACGTTTCCTCGTGCGTGTCGAAGTTCAGCGTCTGCACGAGCACGCCTGACGTGTCGGAGCTGTAGTAATTCCAAACGCCAGTGGGCATTCCTTTTTCGTATTGGCCTTCAATGAATTTTTTTCCGAAGCGCGAATACTGAATGTAATGCCCTTCTTTTTCGTGTGCAGAATTGTTTGTGTAAGTATTGTAAATGCCCCCGTCGCGATAATAATTCGTGACGCGAAGAGTGTCTTGTGCGAAAAGAAAAGTGGAGGAGAGGAGTAAGGTGAAGATGAGAAGGTTTTTCATGGATGACTAAAATACAAAAAGGGAGTTTTGTCGCCTTCGATACATTTTGCAAATTAAATCTTGTTTTTGATCAGTAAAATTCCTTTTGCAAAACATTAAGTCTGACAAGAGAAAAATTTCTTTTGTCAGACTGAGTGTTTTTCGCTTGATATAGTCTTGCAAATTACAATTTCAACAGCGAAAAATGTATCGAAGGCGACAAAGCAATTTTTTTAATCAAGCTCCCCGCAAGCATCTTCCATAAACGAATGCGTTGATTCATGCCAGTTGAAAGTCGGACTGTATTTGTTGGCTTCCCACCAGAATTTTCCGCGCTTTACATCTACGTTGCCGATTTCATCCATGGTTTCGGAATCGTAAATGCGGCCGTTCACCATCGTGTAATGAACGTATTGTGAATTCTGAATGTTCTCCAACGGATTCTGGTCAAGCACAATCAGATCGGCGAGCTTGCCGGTTTCGATAGAACCTAATTCTTTATCAAGGCCGAGCGACCATGCGCCGTTCATTGTTGCGCAACGGATAGCCTGCGTCGACGACATTCCGCCTTGCGTAAACATCCACATTTCCCAGTGCGCGCCGAGTCCTTGTAATTGTCCGTGTGCGCCGAGATTTACTTTCACTCCTGCATCTGCTAATTTTTTGCAGGATTGTGAAACAAGAATAAATCCGTTCTGATATTCTGCTTCCGGCGACATTTCGCGGTGACGTGAACGTGAATCAATTTCGCCGCGCGGATAAAAATTCATCAGGCGTTTATTTTCCCAGACATTGGAATGCTCGTACCAGTAACACTCGCCATTCATTGCGCCGTAGGTTACGATCAATGTGGGTGTGTATCCTGTTTCGCTTGCGGCCCACAATTTTATCACATCATCATACACAGGAGCAACCGGAATGTTGTGCTCGATCGTTGTGTGTCCGTCGAGAATCATTGTCATGTTGTGACTGAATGTTGAACCACCTTCCGGCACAACTTCCATCTTCAGGTTTCTCGCTGCTGTAATTACCTGCTGGCGCTGCTCACGACGTGGCTGGTTGTAGCTCTTCACAGAAAACGCGCCGCATTGTTGTGTGCGGTAAACAGAAGAACGCGCATCATCATAATTATTGATGACTGCTTTGAAATCACCTTCCGCGCCGTAGAGAATCCAGCCGGTAGAGAATATGCGCGGACCAACCATGTTGCCTGTTTTCACCGCTTCTGATTGTGAGAAAACCATTTCAGTGTTGGACGAAGGATCGTGTGTGGTGGTTACGCCGAATGCAAGATTTGCATAATAGCTCCATTGACGTTGAGGAGATAATCCACCACGGAACGTTCCGAGATGCGCATGTACATCCACGATGCCCGGCATAATTGTTTTGCCCGCACAATCCATCACTTTCGCACCTGCAGGAATCTGCACTTCACCGGTTTTTCCGACCGCAATAATTCTGTTTTCTTTTACAATGACAGTTCCGTTTTCGATCACAGAATTAGTAGCGTCAACAGTAATAATGCGTGCGTTGGTGAGCGCGATTGTTCCTGTTGGCTTGTCTGTTTTTAATTCCAGTCCGATCTTCACGCCTGTAGTATCCATTCCCGGAAGTGAATCGGGAGCGCCGGGGATGTAGCCGAATGTTTTGTTCATCTCGCGTGTGTAGTACGCGTCGCCCATGGTCCAATGCAATTTTTTACTGTCGCTGCTCCAGTGCAGACTTTGTCCGGCATCGCGTGTTACACTGTTTGCAGGAACGCCGCCCATATCTTTTCCAAGCTCCAGCGGTTTGCCAACAGCAGGGAATGCGCAGACATATACTTTATGCAATTCACGGAAAGCGATCCATTTATTATCGGGGCTCGGAACAATTTCCCATGCATATTGTGATGAGGCGATGGAAGCATGTGTCCTGTTTTCAAGATCAAATGATTTTAATTCTTTGGCTTCTCCTTCTTCGAAATAAAGAATTGATTTTCCATCAGCGGAATAAACCGGTTTTTCACCACCGCTCTCGAATAAGAATTTTGCTTCCCCACCTGCAGCTGCAACAGTGTAAAATCCTGTTTTCACACTAAAAGCATAACCCTGGTGATTGTTACCGCCTTCTTTACGGTAAACAATGTTTTTTCCATCGGGTGAAAAAGAAGGTGTGCGGAATATTCCTTTTTCAATAGTTACTTTTTGCGCGGTGGTTGATGTTTTCCAAACGATCGACATTACTGCTCCGGTATTTTCATCATTCCACGAAACGAAAGTGATTTTATTTCCGTCAGCGGAGAAAGAGGGTTCAAATTCAAAATCTTTTCCGGCTGTTAAGCGTGCTGGTTTTCCGTCGGGCAATTGTTTTTTCCAGAGATAACCGGCCGCGTTAAAGATCAATGTCTTTTCATCAGGAGATGTTACTGCGTTGCGGATCATTTTTACTGTGAATTGATCCGGCGCTACGTTTTGTGGAAAACGGTTGGCATTATAAATATGATGTGATGCAGTAACGGAGAAAGGAATGTCTGTTGCTTTCTGCGATGTGATGTCAATGGAATTTAATTTTCCTTTTGCCCAGATCACAATGTGCTTATTGTCGGGCGTCCAGCTGAATCCTGTGTACACACCGAACAGGCACCATGCCTCCTGTTGATCTTTACTCAGCTGATCATACACCGGCCATTCTTCGCCTGTAGCAAGATCCTGCACGAACAAAACCGATTTCTCACGCATGCGACGCACGAACGCCAGTGTTTTTCCATCGCGCGAAACCTGCGGACGGCAAGCGCCACCGGGACCACCGCTGATGGTAGTTGTTTCACCGGTTTTAAAATCATAACGCTTGACCACATAGATCTGGTTGTTCGGATCTTTGTTGTACTGGAAATTTCCACCCGGGTACATGTCTTCACTGTAGTAAAGATATTTTCCATCCAATGAAGCGCTTGGCTCATTGACATCCTGCTGTGCATTTTTCTTTTTTGTGAGCTGAATTCCATCGCCGCCGGTGTTGTGGTACATCCACATTTCTCCTGCGCCTAATGAGCGGGTAGAGGAGAAGTGTTTTTTCGCGATCACATATTCACCATCGGCTGACCAGACGGCATTGTTGCACAAACGGAAATTTTCTGTTGTGATCTGTTTTGCATTTGAACCATCGGCGTTCATTTTCCAGATGTTATCGCCGCCGCCGCCATCGCTGGTGAAGCAGATTTGTTTTCCGTCGGGGCTGAAACGTGGCTGGCATTGCCATGCGTGACCGGTTTGTAAGGGTGTTGCTGTTCCACCTGCTACAGGAATGGAATAAATATCGCCGAGCATATCGAAGACGATTGTTTTTCCGTCGGGGCTCACGTCGAGGTTCATCCATGTTCCTTCGTTGACGGTGAAGGAAACATTTTTGAAATCGCCGGGAGGATTATTGACGTCCCATTTTTTTGGTTTATCAGCTGTTCCTGCAATTAATAAAACAGCAAGAACTAAAGCGAGCGTAGAACGATAGTACATAAGAGGAGAATTTTAGGATAACAAAGAAAACGAAAAAAAAGTCCCCCCTGCAGTGCAGAGAGGACTTTAACAGAAGATTGTGACAGGCCCGCCTGAAATAGCGGACAAGCGGTTAGAAACCTACTTTCGGGGTTACTTTCTGCTCGATAAGAATACCAAGGCAGGCCGCATCAGCCGATTTTCCTTTGCCGGGACCTGTTCCCGGGATTGTGATGGTGATAAACATATTGCGTGTGGTTTCGCATGAAAATTCCATGTGACCTGCTTTGTTGTCTGTTGCGTTATCATAAAGGACTTCGCCTGTTTTAGCATCAGAAAGCACCATTCCGATTTGTTCGCCGAGCACTTTATCAGCGCAGAGTGAAATTGAATAATCAAATCCGGCGTAGAAAATTGCTTTCAGCTTGGAAGTGGTTCCTTTTGCGAAGAGTCCGCTTTTTGATTGTGAATTGTAGATGAATCCTCCTTCAGAAGCCTGGCTGCATCCTTCGGAGCGATGGTAAGTTACACAAGGCGCCTGTGAAGTAAGCGGGAGGTTGATGCAGATCATTGCAGCCAACATCAGGGAGATTTTCAAATTTTTCATAGTGGTGTATCTTTTGAATTTGAAGAATGCTTTTTACTGTGCGTTGACAAAACCGTTTCTGATCTCGCCGATTTTTGTTTTGATCTTTTCAAACTGCTCTTTGGTAATACCTGATTTAGATCCGCCGCCGATAACACGTTTTCCGTTTTTCATTTTCGGCGCATCCGTGTTGGCTGATGCAGAAGCTTCGTTCATTACAACCTGAAGCTCTTTCATCTGGGCAAGTACAGATTTCACATCATCATTGTCTGCATGCTTCTCCATAAATTCCACCAGGTTATCCAAAGACAAACGCTGATCGTGAACGCGTTCGGCAGTTGCTTTGTCTTTTTCAAAATCTTTCACCATGTTGCTCATGAGGTAAAGGCTTTCAACCCATCCACCCGCAAGCATCAGGCTCAGATCGCCTCCACGCTGATTATTTTCCAGGTTTTCAAATGACGAAAGATAGAGGTCATTCGAAATAGCTACCAGTGAATCTCCGTTACCGGCGTTCTTGCTGATGCGTTCCTTGTCTTTTTCAGATAAATTGGTTGCAACCTTCAGCTTATCTCCCATGCGCATGCAGGCACCGAAGTATGCAACTACTTTATTGCTGACGTTAAATGTGGAGCAATACAGCAGGTCTGCAGAATATATGCCAAGATTTAATGACTGTGCTTTTTTGCTGTCATATTTCTTCTCGTTATCAGGAGAATTGAGAAGACTTCCATCGGCTTTTGTGCTTCCGGCAGCTTTCATAAAAGCGAAGATCTCGCTTGGTGAAGGAACACCAGGATCGAAAGTTGTGGCTTCGGAAGAGTCTGTATTTACGGCAGCGGTATCGCTTCCGGTTGAATCAGTACCATTAGTACCATCATCGTTCCCGCAAGAGTTTAATGCGAGAGCAAATGCGAAAGCCGGAATCAGAAGAAATGCCGGCAGGAATCGTTGTTTCATAGGAGTGGTTTAGTTCCAAATGAGGTAGCTCCGGTGGAGACCTTTGGACAGCAAAAATAGTCTTTTTTCGTTTCGACCGATAATTATGGGAACTAATTACGAATGGTACGAATATTACGAAGGGAACGAATTACGAATTACGAATCTTTCGAATATTACGAATGGGTAGTGTATTAGTTTCATTTTCTTTGTGTCTTGGTGGCAAAAATACCTGCACGATGAAACTGATACACTATCTACGAATGACCTGGATTCGTAGATTCAAAAGATTCGAAATTCGTACCCGCGATTGTTCCCGCTGATATTTATTTAAATTTCAGCAGCATCGTCACCTTCCGGGAAAGGGATCCATCGCCCCGCATTTCAAATTTTGTCCATTCTTGTTTTCGGCGGCCGCCTTTCGTAATGGTCCATACCGCAAGAAATTCCGGTGGCACATAATCAGGGTAGACATTGTCTTCTACGTGCGCTCTTGATCCATCAAAATAGACGCCACAGGGATATTCCTGTGAAGCACCGTTAGGAAGCTTAAGCATAATGGCTGCAAAATGATATTCGAAAAGCCCGTCCAGTGTGGTTGTTTTGAAAAAGATGAATTCTCCCGGCTCATTTGTTGTTGAATCAGAGACTACATAATAGCCCGTTGAATCGTAATCTTCATAATGAAGACTTTTAATGGTCCAGGTGCCATCACCGTGATAAAGCTGTTTTATTTTCATATCGGCTTTGTCGCAACCAGTGAGGAAACCGGTAACGATAAGTAGCGCGAAAAGTGGGGCAAAGAGATTTTTCATTCTTATTCGATATTAGATTCTAATAAAAACTGGATTCCAAAGCTGAAGCGAAGGCCGCTGACATCATTTGAAATGCTGTTGCCGGATCCGCTATAATTGTTGTAGTTTGAAAAATCGCGTGGCAGGTAATCGATATCTTTAAACAACTGCAGATCGCTGTACTGGTGATATTCCGGGTGCTTCTTTGCAACGCGGAAAATATAATCTGATTTTACGGTGAAGGCTAGAAAAGGCAATATTTTGTAGCCGACATTTATTCCTAAGCCGGGTCCGAATGTCAGGTCTTCAAAAACTCCGTTCAATGTATGATCGCTGCCAAAGCTCGTTGATCCGTCAGGGAAAATATATTGTGAATAGATGGAAACATAACGAAGCGAGAGGACGAATTCAAATCCGGCAGTAATTTTTCCCTTGTTGAACTGAACACCGACCTCGGAGGATGTTTCTTTGATCTCTGTCCACATGTCCCGGCCCTGACCATTGGCAAAGCGCGCTTCATTATGGCCTGACTTCATCAGGTAACGGTCAATGATCAGCGTCATTTTGCACTCTGGTCCGCCCATTCCGAATGTAAAGCCGAAATACCTTCCGGTTGCAATACCGGTTTTGAGCTTGAATGGTTGGGTA
>JALYQL010000269.1 GCA_030855855.1 Bacteroidota bacterium
TTTATCCTTTAGTCAAATCTACTCACATTATTTTTTTACAAAAAAAAACCGGCTCACTAAAGAACCGGTTTTTTTCTGATTGAGAAAAATATTAGATAAGCGATTTTTTGATGGAGAAATAACCACCGATGAAAGCTCCGAAGACGATAACAGAAACCCACTGCATGCTGATAAGGCACAACAACAAAACGATAAAAGCAGGAACCATATACATCCAGAATCCGCCTTTGTTTTGCTTGTACATTTTCATTGCCCCCATAAATTTCAGGATATTCAACAAAAGGCCAATAACAAAAACAGCAATAATAAGACCAGTTCCCATTGCCGCCAATCCACCTACAGCTTCCGAAGCTTTTTGCATATTTTCAGCATTTTGAGCCCCATTTATGGTGTCGCTCAAATACGCATCCATTTCAGGTGAATTTGCCACTTGTTCAACTTTTCCGCTGATAAAACTGATGATCCAGCCCGATGCAAAAATACCGATTAAACAAAAAAGTGCCATGATTCCAGATCCAATCATTGTAAGAATGGTAATAACTGAAAGTAGTCCGGGACGTGTGCCGGAAACGGGAGCGTTTGTTTGTTCCATAATAGAAGAAGTTTGGTTTTTTTAAAATGGTTAGTGACAGGGAACAAAAAAAGACCTTTTAAAAGGATATTCAAACAGCTCCACCGTCATTTTATTAACAAACTTTAATCTCTGACTTTCAATATCTTAAAGTAGTTGTTAATACCTTTTGCCACTCCAACGCTCCCAGGCTGCCCGCTGCATATCGTCAGGATTCTCTTTCCGAAGCACCTTCGGGTTGGAAAACCAGGTTTCTGGTCCGGCCTTTAAATGAAGGGTTTTTACCTTTCCCGCGCTGGCAACCACCAGCTCCACGCTCTTTCCGTCATAAAACTTCAGCCATTCCGCCATATCCGCCTTCACCTGCATTCCGTTTACTGCAAGAATATCATCTCCCACAGACAAACCTTGCTTTTCGGCAGGCGAGCCGTAATAGATCTCTGAAACTTTAGTAGCTCCACCCGGCTCTATGACTTTAAACCCGTATAAATGCTCGTTAAGCTTTTTAGCCGGTACAAATTCCAACATGCAACCGATCAGATTCAACGCTTCGCCTAAAATCGGTTCGTACGAATTGGCTTTGTAGAAATAATTATTCCAGTAATAATTAAAATCAGCGCCCGATTCTTCTTCAATAATGCGCTTGTAATCTGCTTCTGTGTAACCGTTGCCTTTTAAGGCATATTCCTTCCACAACCTGCGCATTACATCGTCGAGCGATTTTTTATTGGAAGTATTTTTGCGGATGAACATATCCGTCACAAACGCGAGCAGGCAGCCTTCATGGTAAATAGAAGTCTTGCGATGCGGCGCGCCGGGAACATAACCATCCAGCCACGAATCAAAAGACGCTTCGGAAACAGGCTGAAAATGGCGCGCATGCGATTCGAAATGATGATCGAGACGCTCGTTGAATGTCGGCCAGAATTCATCCTCGGTCCAGACACCGGAGCGGAATAATAAATAGTCGCCGTAATAAGTAGTGACGCCTTCGCACACATATCCTAAACGGGAGTAATTTTCTTTCGTGAAATCATACGGCATCATTTCCGCCGGACGAATTGCTTTAATATTCCACGCGTGAAATAATTCGTGGCAGCTCACGCCGAGAAAAGCATTGTACGTTTCGCCTTCCATTAATTTATACGCTGGCCCCAACGCAATAACGGTTGACTCCGTATGCTCGACGCCGTGATAAAAACGTTGCGGAAGTATTTGAAAGAGAAAATGATATTCTTCAGATGGAAAGCTTCCGAATAAAGAGGACTGCTCTGCAATAAAAATAAAAAAGTCGGAAATTATTTTCCCCCACGCCAGCCTTACTTCTCCCTGGAACCAGAGATTGAATTCAATTCCGTCGAGCACAAAATGATTGCGCTTTAAAGTCGGGCTGGCGATAAAAGGTGAATCAGCCAGGTGATCAAAATCGCGCGCGATCAAAACGTTTTTTTCTTTTTTGAGCGCACAGGCAATTTTCCAGTCAGCCGGAATATCCAGCTCTACACGACATTCTTCTTTTATTGTTTCCGGATTATAAACAAGGCAATTGACAGGATTAACATACAATTGACCTTCATCCGTAAATGTCGATCCGGCGTTCAATTCATTAGCGAAATATTCATAACGCACAGTAACGCGCGATGAACCTTTCGATAAAATTGTCCAGCGGTCTTTGGTGATTTTATCCGCCTTCAATTCCCGCATATCGGAATCATAAGCACGGAAATTGCGGACATTTTTTGCAAAATTTCCCAGCTCATAACGCCCCGGCCGCCACGCAGGAAGCTGAATTTCGATATTCTTTTTCTCAGAATTTTCGGCGGTCGCTTCTACCTGGATGTAGCGAGAGGATGGGTTAGCGACGGAAAGTTTGTAGTTCATACTTATTTTATTGGGTACGAAAAACGAAATAAAAAACGAAAAAGTGCGAAAGACAAAGGCATACGAAGTAAATCATTTTTGTTCTCTTTTCGCACTTTTCGACCTGGGTTTCGTTTTTCGTGCCCTGTTTAACAGACCTTGTACACCCAATTGTGCGGATCTTCAATTCTTCCGCGACGGATGCTGTCGAGCGCTTTGCTTACGCGTTTTGAAAAAGATTTATCGGTGAGCGGTGGTAATTTATAATCCACACCTTCATAACCGATATGCGAAATGTGCGCGATGGTAGCGGCTGTTCCGGTACCAAAAGCTTCTGTCAATGTTCCGTTCTTCAACGCTTCGATCATCTCGCTCACTTCCACACGACGTTCTTCAACAATAAGTCCCCAGTCTTTTGCAAGCGTGAGCACACTATCACGGGTAATTCCTGCAAGAATAGTATCGCTCAGGTTCGGAGTAATTAATTTATCGCCGATGGTAAACATCAGGTTCATTGTTCCTGATTCTTCCACGTATTTATGCTCGCGTCCATCGGTCCAGATCAATTGGTCGTAACCTTCTTTTCGTGCCAGCGCAGACGGGTAAAGTGAACGTCCGTAATTGCCCGAAGCTTTTACAGAACCAACTCCACCTTCAACGGCACGGAAAAATGTTTTCTCCACTTTCACTTTCAGCGGATGGTCGTAATAATTTCCAACGGGTGAAGCGATGATGAGGAACATATAAGAATCCGACGGCTTTACACCGATATAATCATCAGTAGCAATAAGAAAAGGGCGGATGTAAAGTGAACGTCCGTCGCCTGCAGGAACCCAGTTCTGGTCGAGCCGCAACATTTCGATCAGACCTTCCATAAAAACATCTTCCGGAACATCGGGCATCGCCATTCGCAAAGCTGATTTATTCAGTCGTTTTTGATTTTCGAGCGGGCGGAACAAAAGCACTTCGCCATCATCAGAACGGTAAGCTTTTAATCCTTCAAAAATGGATTGTCCGTAATGCATGACCGAGCTTGCGGGGCTCATCTGGAGATTTCCATAAGGAACAATGCGTGATTTCTCCCATTTTCCATCGTGGTATTCGGCGATGAACATGTGATCAGAAAAAACTTTTCCGAATGGGAGATTATTTATGTCGAGTCCTGGCAAACGCGAATGCTGCGTCTTCTGGACATCAATTGTAAGCGTGTCGCTATTCATAAAATATTTTGGTTCAGAGGTTCATTTTCAGGCCGGGTCAGCCTTACAAAGATGTCAATTATAATTGGGAACATTATCCGCAAAAGCACAAAAAGCGTCAAGAGAATGTGCCGGAATCAGGGTTTTTCGACGGGTCTCGATTTTATCCGTATAAAAGGCTTAATTTAGTGATGAATGAAACGGTCAATACTTTATACGTCCATAATTCTGATAATGTTCAGCATTTTGTCGCTTTCCTCTTGTGGGGGCAAAAAGCGCACCACCAAATACGCTCCGTGCAATTGCCACGATTTTTAGTTAGTTGAGAAGTATGGAGTTTTTAGTTTCGGGTTTTTAGTTCGAAGTTGAATTGCCACCTGATTTAACACTCATGCCTTGTTCATTGTTCATTGTTATTTTGGCATTGTTCCGAAGGAATCCCTTCGGGAAACTTTTTTTGCAGACAGCGAATTTCCAATAAAGCGGAACGAATCCGTCTCGGCGGATTAAACCAACAATGCACAATGAACAAGTAAAAAACGCCGAACTAAAAACTCAAAACCCGAAATTTCTTAACTAATTCACCGAATAAGCCGTCTGCGTTATTGAACACACCCTCTTCTTTTCTGAAATTTGAATGATAACAGAAAAAAAGCTTATGAATTTTTCCCACCTTTTTTTATTTGTATTCCTGGCATTTCCGGCGTTGGCATTTGCACAACACGGTAAAACAAAACCGGATGGTGGCGGCTGCGGCTATCATTACACCCATTCACCTGCAATTGTTTATTTTATTCATCCGGAGATGAACAACGTTTCGGATATTTTTTTTATTGTAAATACTGATTATGGCACTGATACGCTCACCTACCGTTCTATGAACAATCGCAATGTTCCGAACGATACCATCCGCAAATACAATATCAAAAGAGGCGATGTTTCTACTTATGAAGAAGGTCGTATTTATTCCGGCTCCTGTTCTCCGCGGATCGTTCAGATAAAGCTGGTTAAATATGTACCTGATAAAAAAGCGGAAGAATGTAAAATACCCTGCACAGCTTCCAAACACATTTCCCCAGCACCGATTTTAGCCATTACTCCGGTCGATTCGACTTCTTCTGATATTACCTTTTGCATTTACGGTCAATTTTCAATTGATACGGTGAGCTATTTTGAAGTGAACCACAGCTATATCGCCACAGCAGAAATTATTGCCAATAATTTTAAGCCGGGTGATATGCTCACTTACGAAGAAGAATTCGGACTGAGTAAAAACTGTGCAGTGTTTTACCGTGAAATTATTTTAACCGAAAAACACGAGCGCAAGAAACATTGAGTTTCGGGTTTCTAGTTTCGGGTTAAAATAGTTTCGGGTTGCGGGTTAAAATAGTTTCAGGTTTACAGTTTCGGGTTAAATAATAAGTTCAGGTCGCGAATAATACTCAACCCACAATTCAAAACCAGAAACTGTAAACCCGAAACCCGAAACTAATCGGTAATTGGTAATCAGGTAATTGGTAATTTTACCCCCATGTCATTAATTTCTGCAAGCGGTATTATCAAATCATACGGCACACTTCCTGTTCTTCGCGGCATCAATCTCGACATTGCCAAAAGCGAAATCGTTTCAATTGTCGGGGCTTCCGGCGCAGGGAAAACCACACTGCTTACTATCCTCGGCACATTAGATCGCGCTGATGGCGGAAAGCTGGATATTGACGGACAGGATATTTCTCAGCTGAGCAACAAACAACTCGCCGCGTTTAGAAATAAGCGGATCGGATTTGTTTTCCAGTTCCATCACCTGCTTCCTGAATTTTCAGCGCTTGAAAATGTTTGTATGCCCGCTTTCATTGCTAAAACCCCGAAAGTGGAAGCGGAAAAACGGGCAAAAGAATTGCTGCATCTCCTCGGACTTGCAGAGCGCATCACTCATAAACCGTCCGAGCTTTCCGGCGGTGAGCAGCAACGTGTGGCTGTCGCGCGGGCATTAGTAAATAACCCGGCAGTTGTTTTCGCCGACGAACCTTCCGGAAATTTAGATTCTGCAACATCAAAAAGTCTGCACGAATTATTTTTTCAGCTACGAAAAGATCTCGGGCAGACATTTGTGATTGTAACACATAATGAAGAGCTGGCTGCCATGGCCGACAGGAAGCTTACGATCAAAGACGGTATCGTGGCGTAGAAGGATGTACGAATTACGATTTTGATCGTCGGATTTTCGATACTGTCTAAAAAAATACACAACACATTTCTCTTGTGGAATTTATTTCGCAGCAAGCATCAAATATTGCGTAACATCTACAAGATCCAATATTTTTTTTGCGCTTTGTTTGACTTTGTAAGTGAAATGTTTAACACATTTTACTTATGAACGAGGCAACAATTACTTCCGGCAGCCAGGATATTTATTCTGAAAGCCATATCAGGTGATCATTTTCCCACTGCTAAAATAATCACAGCTATAAACGCCCACAATTTTCTGGCATGGTATTTAAAATAAAAAGGGCAGTTATTTATTAATAATTAAATATCCAAAACCAAAATGGCAACTGCAAAAAAAGGATCGAAAGCCCCATACGGCGTTGAAGAATCCAAGCTCATGAAATTATTTGAAGATGAATTAAAAGACATTTATTGGGCAGAGAAAGCGTTGACAAAAGCCTTACCCAAAATGGCAAAGAATGCCACATCGCCGGAGCTGGTGAAAGCAATTCAAAAGCACCTGAAAGAAACAGAAGGCCAGGTAAAGAATCTTGAAAAAGTATTCCGTTTGCTCGGCAAAAAGCCACAGGCAAAAAAATGCGAAGCTATGGCAGGCCTGATTAAAGAAGGCGGTGAAATCATGAAAGAATCCGATAAAGGCGGCATGCGCGATGCTGGTATTATTTCCGCTGCGCAAAAAGTAGAACATTATGAAATTGCCACTTACGGAACACTCAGAACATTTGCGTCCATGCTCAATCTGCAGGAAGTCGCATCTATTCTTCAAAGCATTCTGAACGAAGAAAAAAATACAGATGTTTCGCTCACCGAAATTGCAGAATCCACAATCAATGTACAGGCCCTGCACGAAATGGATGAATAAATCATATCTGTTTTCGCTCAAAAAAGCCACTTCCTCAAGTGGCTTTTTTGTTTCCGGAATCAGGCCTTAATCCCCAAATAGTGGATTAAGTTCCACAATTCATAAATCGACTTATAAGTAAAACTCTCTCATTCTCATCCAGTTACTGCTGGGCATAGTTTTCCTTATTAAAAGGGAAACTACTTTATGAAAGTCCTGGAGATTAAAGTTATGCGCGGCCCAAACTTCTGGTCGACGTACAGAAAGAAATTGATCGTAATGAAGCTCGACCTTGAAGAGTTCGAGAACTTTCCTAGCAACAAAATAGATGGCTTTTCCGAACGCCTTGAGAAATTACTCCCTACCCTTTTTACACATGAATGTTCGCCGGGAATCCAGGGCGGATTTTTTCAACGTGTAAAAGATGGTACATGGATGGGGCATGTAATTGAACATGTGGCGCTCGAGATTCAAACACTTGCCGGAATGGAAACCGGCTTTGGCAGAACACGCGAGACTTCGACAAAAGGAGTTTATAATGTTGTATTCTCTTATATGGTTGAAAAAGCCGGGATTTATGCTGCACGGAAATCAGTAGAGCTGGTAGAAGCTGTAGCGAATAATAAGGATTTCAACCTGGATGAAGCGATTGCAGGCATGGCAAGATTTTACCGTCGCGAACGTTTCGGACCGAGCACACAATCCATCATTGATGAAGCCGTAAAAAGAAATATTCCTTACACGCGTCTTGACGGGCAATCGCTGATTATGCTGGGACAAGGAGTTAACCAGAAAATGATCCGCGCTACAATGACCTGTACGACCAGCAGCATTGGCGTTGACATCGCAGCAAATAAAGCAAAGACCAAAGCCATGCTCGGACAGGCTTATATTCCTGTACCGAACGGAGTACTGATCGATTCCGAAGAAGAATTACAGGAAGCAATTGAAGAGCTGGGATTCCCGCTTGTGATCAAACCTCTTGATGGAAATCACGGACGCGGAATTACAACGAACATCATTTCACACCAACAGGCTGTGGCTGCGTTAAAGCTCGCACAGCATATTTCTGACCAGGTGATCGTTGAACGGTTTATCTGCGGGCAGGATTATCGTTTCATTGTTATTAATTACAAGCTGATTGCAGTGGCAAAAAGAACGCCTGCAATGGTGATGGGCGATAGCAAATCCACGATCGGCGAACTGATCGAAGAAACAAATAAAGATCCACGTCGTGGGCAGGGCCATGAAAATACATTGACAAAAATTGCGGTTGATGAAATCACAACTACAATTCTTGCAAAAAAACAATTGACGCTTTCATCGGTTCTTCCATTGGGAGAGATCGTATTTCTGAAAGACACTGCCAATATCAGCACCGGCGGAACAGCACGTGACGTGACTGATTATGTACATCCTGAAAATGTACTCATGGCGGAGCGGATTGCGCGCCTGATGAAGCTGGACATTTGCGGCATCGACATTATCGCTGAAGATGTGAACATTCCGATCACAGAAAAAAACGGCGCTGTACTTGAAGTTAATGCCGCGCCCGGTTTCCGGATGCATCATTCTCCAGCAAAAGGGTTCTCGCGAAACGTTGCAGGCGCAGTGATCGATATGCTTTTCCCGGAAAATGCTCCTTCACGTATTCCGATTGTTGCTGTAACCGGCACCAATGGAAAAACCACTGTCGTGCGCCTCATCGCTCACATGGCCGCAAAAAAAGGCCAGGCAGTCGGATTTACCACTACTGATGGCATTTACATTAAAGGTCAGGCAATCTATCATGGTGACTGCAGCGGCCCGACGAGCGCGAAAGTTGTGCTGCGCGATCCGGCGGTCGAGCTTGCGGTGCTTGAATGCGCCCGCGGAGGAATTCTCCGTTCAGGACTTGGCTTTGATCAATGCGATATCGGAATTGTTACCAATGTAACTGAAGACCATATCGGATTGAACGGAATTGAAAACCTGAGAGACCTTGCCAAAGCGAAGATTGTGGTTCCGAGAAGCGTGAAGAACACCGGTTATGCTATTCTGAATGCTGATGATGATCTGGCCTATGAAATGCGCCGGGAGCTGGATTGCAACATTGCCTTATTCAGCATATACGCCGAAAGCAAACGTATTAAAAGACATTGTGACCGCGGCGGACTTGCTGTGATCGTAGAAAAAAACCATGTCACACTTTGTCGTGGAGAATACAAAACCCGCATTGCAAAAGTGGATGCTATCCCGCTTACATTTTCGGGAACAGCCGAAGTGATGGTGAAGAATATATTACCTGCAGTATTGACAGCATTTATCCGTGGGTTCACAACAGAAGAGATCATTGCGGGATTGATGACGTTTATTCCGTCCGCGGAAATGACTCCGGGAAGAATGAATTTGTTTCAGTTCAAAAACTTCCGGCTGATGATCGATTACAGCCACAACACTGATGCTTATATCCAGCTTAAAAAATACCTGGATAATGTGGATGCCAGCGTTAAAACAGGAATTGTAGCTGCAACCGGCGACAGGCGTGATGATGACATACGCAACGTCGGAAGATTTGCTGCACAGATGTTTGACGAGATTATAATCCGCCACGACAAGAATGGAAGAGGCCGGAGCAATGAAGAAATGAGCAACCTGATAATGGAAGGCGCATACAGCATCAAACCAGATGTTCCGGTAAAAGTTATTTCAAATGAATTTGAAGCGATCGCGTATGCAATTAATCACGCTCCGAAAAATGCATTCATACTTGTTTGCGTGGATAAAGTGCATGAATCAATCACTTTCGTGAAGCAGCTGCATGAAATAGATCGCATCTCTGACAGTAGTTCATTAGTGACTATTAAAACTTTTCAATCATGACTCCAAAAGGCAAATTACTTTTAATCGGCCGCGCAGAAGACCGGAGCGCCGAAGAAAATGCGGAGCTGAGGTTCGAGCCCTTTGAGCTGCTGAAAGAACTTTTGCCCGGAGACAAGAACGATCATGCCATCGAAGTGATCACGTCAGCCTCTGAAGCTCCTGAACATATAAAGAAAAGTTATACTGCAGCGTTCAATAAGGTAGGTCATTCAAATATCAGCTTCATGCACATTGCCAATAAAGAAGATGGGCGTTCAAGTGAATTTGAAAGAAGGATCACAAAATCCAGCGCTGTTTTTTTCAGCGGCGGCGACCAGTTTCGTATTTCAACGATGATCGGCGGAACATTGATCGATGATATTATCAAGGACAAATACATGCACGACAAAAATTTCGTGGTTGCCGGGATGGGTGCAGGCGCGATGGCTATTCCCGAGATCATGATATGGGAAGGCGGATGCAAAGAATCATTAATGGACAGCGATCTGAAAACAACTGCGGGCCTGGGACTGTCCAAGCAATGTATAATTGATACACATTTTATAAAACACGGCAGGTTCGGGCGGCTGGCTCATGCTATTGCACTTAACCCTGCAAAGCTTGGAATCGGGTTAGGTGAAGATACAGCGCTCGTAATAGAAAACGGTACAGATGCAATTTGTCACGGTCCCGGAATGATTGTTTTTATTGACGGAAAAAGTATTATTCATTCCAATATCACAGCGACATTAAAAAATTGCCCGATCTATATCGATAACCTTAAAGTGCATTTGCTGGCAAACGGGTGCCGGTTTTCCCTTGAGCTGAGAGAATTATACCAGCCTGAAATGGCTTAGCAGGCACAAAAATGAAATTTGACGGCTTAGGTGATCTTGCTTCAAAGAGCATAACAGCCCTGATCATTATGGGATCCGGGCTATTATTATTTTATGTGCTTTTTTACATTCTGAAAAAATGGTCGCGTTCGAAGAGGCATGTAATTCCGCGCCTGCTGGAAGATCATATACATTTGCCCGGCGTTTTGCTTTTTATCGTCATCAGCATTACTATCACGCTTCCTGAATTCAAAAGTTATCTCGGCAAAAAACTCTACGAAAATCTTGCACATGCCTGCACGATTCTGCTGATCATTACCGTCAGCTATTTATGCATTAAGCTTGTCAGGCTGACGCGAGAGATCATCCTGGCTTTCTATAACCGCAAGGAATACAAAGACTATACGCTCCGGAGCGCGAGAACAAAATTTCAGCTCATACAGCGTGTCATCAATGTTGTGATCATCATTGTTTCATTCGCGGCAGTGCTGATGACATTTGAGAAGGTAAAGCTTATCGGAAGCGGACTGCTTGCTTCTGCAGGTGTTGCGGGAATTGTTTTGGGATTTGCGGCGCAGAAAAGCCTCGGAACTTTATTTTCAGGAATCCAGATCGCGATTTCGCAGCCTGTTAAAATTGATGATATTGTTGTGGTTGAAGGACAATACGGAACCATCGGAGAAATAACACTCACCTATGTTGTGCTTAATACGTGGGATGAAAAAAGGCTGATTGTACCGATCAATTATTTTCTCGAAAACAGCTTTGAGAACTGGACACGTGCGTCGCCGGAAGTGCTCGGAAGAGTAAAAATTTACACCGATTATACATTACCTGTTGAACCGGTAAGACAGGAATTCCTGCGGCTCGTTGCCACTTCAACATTGTGGGATCAGCGGAAAGCTGCTTTGGATGTTACTGAAGCGAATGAGAAAACCATACTGCTGCGCGCAACAATGAGCGCCAAAGATTCCGAAGATGCGTTCAGGCTTGAATGTTTCATCAGAGAGAAGATGATCACATTTATACTTGAAAATTATCCTGAATCGTTACCCACCTCAAGGCTAAATATAAAATCTTCCGCAAATCCGGAATTTCACAAAAGCGATGTCTAAAATCAGAATAGCATTGCCGATTGGGAGCTGGTATCCTGCAACGACATTGAGGTTTATTATTATCAATACTTTTTTAAAGCATCAGCACCCGTTGCCAATGACTTGAAAACCGGCAATCCAAAATCTCAATCGGCAATCGGCAATCAAAAATCGGCAATCCCCAAAATGATCAGGGGCAATTCCCTTTCAGAAATCGCCCCTGTTGTAAAAAAATGCAGACCTGTAAGCCGGGTTCTGTATCCTCCCCCGAACTAGTCGGAAAAGTATTCTGTCATTTCTCTATGACCGCACTCGCGCACGGCCTCCAGCAACCTACCCATCCCGCGATTCACCGAAGCGAATAAAAACGAGCAGTTTCATCCGCGGGACCTATTTGGTTTTTCAACGCCTGGGGTTTACCAATGCAATTGTCGCCAACTGCAGCGTGCGCTCTTACCGCACGTTTTCACCTTTTCTTTGAAGTCCAGCTCGCTGAACTTCAAAGTAGTTTACTTTTCTGTGGCACTTTCCATAATCCAGCATTCCTGCTGAACCTCTTCCCGTTAGGAAGCAAGCTGCTCTTTGTTGCCCGGACTTTCCTCCCTCCCCCGGTTAAACCGGGAGACGACGACAGAATAGTCTGCAATGCAAATTTAGGGATAAAAATTCAGCGGATGCCAATGAAATATTTCTGAACTGCATCGGTGGTCAGCGGCTTGGGAATAAAC
Organism: Bacteroidota bacterium; assembly: GCA_030855855.1. Classification (GTDB taxonomy): domain Bacteria; phylum Bacteroidota; class Bacteroidia; order Palsa-965; family Palsa-965. The sequence continues at coordinate 12,200 of JALYQL010000269.1, forward strand.
TGGCAGTATTCAGAATAAGCTTCGGCACGTTCGATTTCTGCAGGATTTATTGTCGATGATAAAACAAAGATCTGGGGCGGATAGATCTTGAAGAACCTCAGTTTTGAAAACTCCTTCAGAAATTCAAAACCATTCATCGAAGGCATATTAATATCCAGAAAAATAAGCTCCGGCACTGCTAAATCGGTTTCTGAATTGAACAGATTCAAATAAGTCAAAGCTTTTTTTGCATCGCTGAAAGTCTGTATGCATTTAATATCGCTGATCTCCTGCAGAATTTGCGTAGTAAGGAACACATCGATTTCATTATCATCAATGATTACCACGCATTTTTTATGTTGTTGCTGTGTGTGTACTTTCATAATTCACATAAAAGTTTTCCAAAAAAATATGGAATTTACATAAAACAGGCTTTCCCCTGCAAAAAATGCCGCCCGGCTATGTGGGTCTTATAACGTTTTATGGGAGAGGATTGTTACGGTAACCCTAAAGCTGGCGTAAAAAAATATAGATTTGCTTATGGAAAATCTAATTTCTTATGATTTTTGTTATCAAATAACTGCATCATTTCCATTCTGTGCCGCATGCATTCTGCACTGAATGACTGCATTAGAATTGGAATTTCTGAAAAGACTACTTGCCGCAACTTGAAATAAACCAAAGGCCAAAAGGATAAAATTCCAGTATGAACCGTAAAGCACGCAACCTCGTATGGATGTTTTTATTATTACTCATTAGCTTTCCCACAGGCTATTTTGTTCAGTATGTGGGCAACCCGCGATTCATCCGCAGAGAACTTATTCTGAATATTGTTGCAGGAGGGATTGCATGTATTATTGTGGTTGGAGCCATCAGCACTATTTTCTTCTTCATTTTAAGAAACAGAAGGAAAGATGATCCTGCAAAACCAGCGCTTCTGCTTTACAGTTTCATTATCGCGTTGATGTTTATCTTTTCCATCGTACAGATGCCCAATGCGGTGAAAGAACATGATCGCCACGAATTTTTAGAAAGCCTGAGGGAAACATTAACCACATCCTATACAAAAATGATCGCGGAAATGCCGGATGCACCGCCCGAATTAAAAGAACATGCACAAGAGGTCAGCGTCTGCATTTTTTATGGAATTAAAAGGAATGATGAGCTTGTAGATAAGATGATGACAGTCCCGGATCCAAAAAATTTTACTGCAACATCGCCGGAAATTAAAAAAATTGTGGAAGATTGCTTCAGTCTTTACATGGAAGAATAGCCTGGCTAAAACAGGTTAAAATGTAAAATGCAATCCAACATTCAGCCCCAGGGAATTCAGCGGCGAATAAGATTTTAAAAATTTGGTCGGTTCTCCAGGATTGTTGTTCATGGTCTGGTCCACACGGTCCTCAAATTCAAAATACTTTTCGCTGGTAGTCATATTTCCCAGCTCATCAACACCATTGCGCGTAGAAACGGTATATTCTCCTTCGGTCGCGCCCCACGAAATAAAATAACGGGTAAGCTCGCCATACACAGCCACACGCTCCGATAAAGCGTAGGTTAATCCAAATGCGCCGGTGAACCCGATGTAATTTCCGCCGCTGTACACAAATGTTTGCTCATTGATATCTGTCCCGCCGCCATTTGTAGTAGTCCGCTCATAATTTACAATAAGCTTATTCGCAATTCCCAAAGCCAGCGCAACACGCGAATAATAACGCAGTTCATTTTCACCATAGCACAGTCTGAAACCCGGAATTATACGGATCGACGTTGCGTAAGCATTTTGAAGTAAGGTAGAAGTAGTTCCGGGATTAATATCAACCGACTTAAAATAGTATTCACCGCCATAGAGATAATTACCCGCAAGTTCAAACCCGACAACATCATTCAGCATATAGCCGACATACACATTCAAATTCGTACCTCTTCCATACGAACCCTTTACATTTTCAGTAAAGTAAGTATTGGCTACATTATTATCCTCAGAATTATATCCAAGAACTTTACGCGAAATCCCTTCGCTGTAACCCACACCAAATCCAATAAACACCTGCGCATTTAAAAGTCCAAAAGAAAAGCAGCAGATCGAAAGAAGCAGAATTTTTGTTTTCATTCCGCAATGTATTTCAAACTAAGAAGCTCAACTTATTCTTTCGACCATTTGAGGGAATTGATCGGTGGTCAGTATCAGTGGGCAGTTGTCAGTGGGCAGTGGGCAGTTGTCAGTGGGCAGTGGGCAGTGGGCAGTTGTCAGTGGGCAGTAGGC
>JALYQL010000313.1 GCA_030855855.1 Bacteroidota bacterium
GCCCTGACTTTGCCTTTATTACTTTTTCCATTATCACACGAAAACTCTTTTTTCTCTCCCGGCTTTAGCGTGGTAGAAACACCTTGCCCATAACAAACCAGGAAATCAGCGCCTGTATCATTTAGCAATGTCACTTTGGCTTTTCGCATCTGGCCTAATTTTTTCTGCCCTTCCGGTGAGCTCCAGTAATTGGCATTCACCTGGCTGTACATGACCTGTGTTGAATCTTTCGTGAATTTCATTGCATCAGCTTCGGCCTGCGCAGCTTCATTATACGGATTCGCCTCCTGGATTTTTTTCATTGCAACAAAATAATCTTTCACCAATTTCATAAGATCAGCCGATTTCATATCGCTCATTTTTCCGCCCTGGAAAACTGCATCACCTGACCTGTCTTTAGGAACTGATGGAATCCAGACAGCGTCGATTTCGAATGAGTTAATGTTTTCGAAATGTTCAAGATAAAAAATTACTCCGTTAATAATTACATAAGCGTGCTCTGCAGCAGCCGTCATATACGAAGGATGCGTATAATTGTCAAAGCTGTTATACATATAATCGTACCTGATCCTTTTTTCACCATCTTCTTTGTCAATAGCATCAAGGCCAACTATTTTTCCAAACCTGTTTTTCACTGGCTTTAAAGTGGCTACATATCTTTTTCCACCGATTGTATTTTTGGCGCCGGCAACAGGCCGAACATCCCAGTACTCGGTATAGGTAACGTTTTCGCCGATCGCTTGAAGCGCCGAAGCCATGTCAGTCTGTGCGAATGAAATTTGAGCAAACAAGCCCAACAGAATAAATAATCCAATCTTTTTCATTTGTTTGTTTTTTGAATTTGTGATTAGGGTCTTGACTTTCTTTGTCAAGAATACCCCATTATCCGATTATGCAGGAGGCAAAACTCACCAACAGCCAATTGAATTCAGGAATGGGAAAAAGAATCCGTTGTGGCTGACGGGTTCTTTTTTGATACCATACGAACTGAAAATACGTTGAGCTACTGGTTTAAAGAACGTCGGGCACAAGAGTTAATACGCATAACAGATTTTGTTTTGTGTGCTCTTGTAAAAAATCTTATTCTCGCTGCTGTTTGTGCAAATAAAGCCGGCTACAGTATTGTGATGATGATTCACACAAATACTTTTCCATTGGGAACCGGCCCAGTAAAAATAATACAGCTTGTTATCCGAACCTGTGTAATAGATCCTTGTCGAATTTTTCGAGATCAGGAAATCGGGGCGAATTCCATTCTGCTTGTTATCCAGGTTTCCGGCCTTCCATTGGTTCTGATCCCAATACATATTATGCAAAGTGTTGCCATTGCTTATATAATACAGCTTGCCGGTTCTCATATCAGGCAGAATTTTTTCTCCTGCATTATTTGTAGTTGCGTGCAAGACTCCGGAATGCCAGCCGCCCGACCAGTAGATGGTGTATATTTTATTATCGGTTCCGCGGTAAAAAAATTTGTTGTGGTTTCCTTTAACGTAGATCAGGTTGTCTTTGATATTGTTTGCCTCAAAACGAGTGTGCGCATGCGTCCATTTATTATTTACAATGGCAAACTGGTACATCCTGTTATCCGTTCCACGATAAAATATTTTTTCATCGAGAATCACAATATTGCCTGTAACATTGGAGACCTCCCACATCAGCGAGCCGTGATTCCATTTGTTCATGTCCCAGTGGAAGGTGTACATCCTGTTGTCTGAACCGCGATAATAAATTTTTCCGGTATTGTAATCATAAACAACATCCTGTGTTACATTATTCACATTCGTCGCCAGGCAGCCATGATTCCAGCCATTACTATCCACGTAAAAATTATACATCCTGTTATCTGTTCCACGGTAGTAAATTTTGTTTCGTGCCAAATCATACATGACCTGGTCTCCTACATTGCTCACCTGTGCATTGATCACTCTTACTTTCCAGTTATTCTGGTCCTGGTAATAGACGTACATTCTATTATCTGTACCACGATAATAAACCTCGTTACGCTGATCACTGTAGTAAACGGCATCTTTCACATTTGGGGGAGCGTACTCGCTTTCATAAATACGGCTAAACAACGGGGTGATTGTCGGAGCAGTAGTAGAAATGTAAGGCTCGTATTTTGTATCCTGGAAAAAAGTGAGATGGTATAAATTATAAGCAAGCATATAAGCGACCCCATTGAATAGTGTCGCAGGATTAGTTGAATTTGTATTTAATTCCGACACGCCATTATGCAGCCACCTGTTGCTGGTTCGCCACCCGGGAATACTTTCAGCTCCGGTAGGCAGATATCCGGTTACATTATCTACAGGATTGCGGGGACAGGAATCGAGTATCTGCCCCAGGTGATTATACAAATTGTTCTGATCGGCCGGCTTAAACGATTCATTGAAAAGCAGTGATTGAATTATAGGATAGATATCTCTCAGACTATCTTCTCTCAGGCAATGTGCAAAATTTTCATCCAGTGAAAGGACATTGCTTAATGAAATAAGCATGCGTACCATTTTCACATTGTTCGCACTGGCGTCGGAAAACATGTAGCCGATCTTCCACCAGGCTTCCGAAAGGATGTATAATTCATTGGCAGCAGCATACGTTTGCTGGAAAATATTTTCCCCGATTTTGATCACAGGAAATCCGTACCCCGAATCGCGCATGTTACCGGCAGACCTGTTTGGTGTGCCGTTTGGACTCGCAACGATCCATGCATTGGCGTGCAGCTTGGCTACGATGCCACGGCTGATGCTCTTTGTGATATCTTGCAGTGGTGTGTTGCTTAAATTGCTTTTGACACCGGCCGGCAGATATTTATTGAGCATCGACAAACCCATGAGCACATAGATGATCTGATCCTGTGATGCAAAAACGTGGAATGAATCTACATAATCGTTCCATTTACCATTATGAAGTGGGTTTATATAATCACTGGTCACCGCGCCTAAATCAGTGTTCAGTAACCCGGTTCCCTGTGGACCAGTACCGGTTTTGGGAGCGCTTTTGTAAAGGTCCTCGGCAGCATCATCCCTGAGAAAATAACCGGAACAACCGTTGGAGGTGTAACCGAAAACTTCATGTGCACGTTTATCCAGGCGCATCATCGCATTCAGCGCATAATAGATCTCATCCAGCAGCTTATTCCTGTAAACGGCATTACTGTTATGCTGCATTTCAAGCAATCCATATTCCGTAGCAAGCATTGCCATGTAGAAACCCAGCTCTGCCGTTGTATCTCCGAACTCCATTATAAAACCATTGCTGCAGCCAACCATCGTATTGAATGCAGGGATCGCGGGACTTGCGCCATTCAGAGCATACCCACCGTTTTGCTGATCACTTACATAGGCTGCGTTCAGATAAAAATCATCTCCTGCTTTACGCTCTCCGATCGATAATCTCCAATACAAACTATTGCAATGAATTTTGTAGGGAAGTGACATGCCGGGGCCCGGGCCAATGACAACGAAATTATCAGTTAATCTTTTCCTGAGATCACGGTATTTTTCCTGAAGTTGCTGGATAGTCGCTGCCATGATTGTTGTGCACGAAATCGTTTATACTTGCATTTTTTAATTCACTGTTTATGCTTGCTCAAGTGTACAACATTGAGAATAACAGCAAAAGAAAAATTCAGGAGTGGACAATAAACTTCAGCAACGGAAAATTTTTGCTGTCCAGAACTTGTTAGAAAAAAAAGAAACTCCCCATTGCTGATGAGTTTCGATGCCTGCTGAATGAAAATTCATTCTTTGATAAAACGAGCTGCACGGATTCCGTTTGCAGTTTGTGATTGAAGCAAATACACTCCAGCAGGAAGTTCAGCAACAGGCAAAATAGTTCAGGAAAGGAGAGTTTTTACGCTACGATCACCAGCTCAAAATCCGCCTTCCTGTACTTGGAAAGGCGCGCCATTAATCCGTGCTTCGCTTTCAAATAGTTGCCGTTTTTGTATCCAATCAATTCACCGTTAAGCGTTCCCATGAGCATGCCGAGCACATTATCCGTATGAATGCTCACGACAGCACGATTATCAGCAACAGGTAAAACGTCAGGAATACCAGGGTTAGGAATAATTAATATCCCGTGATTGAAAGTGCTCAACAAGAGATTTCCCTCAATGTCGCGGTACACATCTGAAATAAGATATTGCGGATAATAGATTTCGGATAATTTCAAATCGCCGTCACCTGATAAAACGTTCACACCTGAAATAGTTCCTGCCGCCCAGACCTGGTTGTTCTCAGTATAGAAACGCAGAAATCCTTTGAGCGGATCATTCCGTTTTCATAGACCAGCAAAGAATCGGAATCGGCAACATGACATATCGTTTGTCCACCGGTTGTTAAAAAAGGAAATCCATAATAGCTGTCGTGCGGCCGGGTACATTTTACGGGTAAACCATCTTCATTAAACAGCAATGCCGTTTTGGTAAGTACCATTAATTCATTGCGGGCGGTAATAGACAAGTAGGTGTCGGCAGACCGCTCTTCCACTTTCAATTCATAGAATAGTTTGCATACACCATCTTTGATCTGTAGTACCTCGTCGTTAAGATTGTGACAATAGATAACGCCTGAATTACTTTTTACAAATCCAAACACGGAAAGTGCATGAACACCTTCGCATTCTACACGGGTAAATGAATAGCAATCGTATTTGTAAACGCCGTTATCAGTAGCAATCCAGTAATTCATTGCATTATCCTGGATGACATCATAGATCTGAACACCTTCGAACTGATCTTCGCCGAGCAAAAAGCACGAAGGTTGTTGGGCGAAAACAGGTATGCCTGCTGACACACAAAATAAAAAGCAAAGCAATCGCAGCTGAAATTTCGCGCGATGATGATTGAAAAATCTAACGATATGTTGTTTCGAGGCCAATGCTGCGAATGCACCATTTCCATGAAATCTTTATTATCCGGGCAAATAAAATCTTAAGCTTTCATTCGTCAGTGGATTTGGTGCTTATCTTTACAGGACAAATTCCTATCCTATGTACGGCGATCTCAAAGCACATCTCGAAGCAGAATTAAAGACAATTGAAGAAGCAGGTCTCTTCAAACGCGAACGAGTCATCACAACTCCGCAAGGCGCTGTGGTAAAAGTGAACGGAAAAGAAGTAATTATTTTCTGCTCCAACAATTACCTCGGACTTTCATCGCATCCGAATGTTATTACGGCGGCTGACAAAGCCCTGGCCACGCATGGATATGGAATGTCGAGCGTTCGTTTTATCTGCGGCACACAGGATATTCATAAAACGCTGGAAGAAAAGATCGCAAAATTCCACCAGACGGAAGACACGATTTTATATGCTGCCTGCTTTGACGCGAATGGCGGCGTGTTCGAACCTTTATTCGGAGAAAACGACGCGATCATTTCAGATGAATTAAATCATGCTTCGATTATTGATGGCGTTCGTCTTTGTAAAGCACAACGTTTCCGTTATAAAAATTGCGACATGAATGATCTTGAAACGCAATTAAAAGCAGCGGCACATTGCCGGTTTAAGATCATTGTGACAGATGGCGTTTTTTCAATGGATGGTTACGTCGCGCCGATGGATAAAATCTGTGATCTTGCAGATAAATACAACGCGCTCGTGATGGTGGATGAATCGCATGCAACAGGATTCATTGGCAAAACAGGAAGAGGCGCCGTGGAAGCTGGAAATGCAATGGGCCGCGTAGATATTATTACCGGAACTTTAGGCAAAGCGCTTGGCGGAGCGATGGGTGGATTCACAACCGGCAAAAAAGAAATTATTGAAATGCTTCGTCAGCGTTCACGTCCGTATTTATTTTCGAATTCGCTTGCTCCTGCAATTGTCGGTGCTTCAATCGCGGTTTTTGATATGCTCAGTGAAACAACTGCTTTGCGTGATAAGCTCGAATGGAATGTGAATTATTTCAAAGAAGGAATTAAAAAAGCCGGTCTCGATATCCGCCAGGGAGAATCTGCAATTGTTCCGGTAATGCTGTATGATGCAAAGCTCGCACAGACATTTGCCGAAAAATTATTGGCAGAAGGAATTTACGTGATCGGATTTTTCTACCCTGTTGTTCCGAAAGATCAGGCAAGAATACGTGTGCAGATCAGCGCGGCGCATGAGCAAGAACATCTTGACAAAGCGCTCGCTGCATTTGAGAAAATTGGCAAAGAGCTGGGTGTGGTAAAGCTGACCGCCGGGAAATAAAAAAGCGCAGTCCTGTTGTCCGGAAATCAAACCTTCGCACGGATTTCATTACATTCAGCTGATGCCGCCTGCAATGGAATCGGGAGCTAAGAATTTCTATTATCCCGTATTCCATTCCACTCGTCCTTTCGTTACTTTTATCGTATGAAGTTGCATAAGACCCGGGCATTTTTGATTTTCATATGCTTTTTATTTGCTGCAATGCTTCATGCGCAGGATAAAGAGCGGTTGCGCAGAATGGTCAAAAG